>JAOZPW010000158.1 GCA_029932545.1 Thermoanaerobaculales bacterium
GCCCAGGAGGCACCTCCCATTTCTGAGGTCACGGGCGAAGATCAACTCGTCAAGGAGAAAGGTCAATACCAGGAAACCTGGGTGCATCCCGATGCGGATATGAGCCAATACAGCAAGCTCTACCTGTGGAACTCGGTGTTTCAGTTTCGTGAAGGAGGCGATACAACAACCGGAACGGAGATCACACGGTCGCGTGGCAATCAGGGCCCATTTGCCATGCATGAAGAGGATCAGGAGAAGTTCAAGCAACTGGTCAATGATGCAATGGTCAAGGCCTTGGCCGGCAGCAAGATGTTCGAGGTGGTCGAAGAGGTGGGTCCGGACACCCTCCTCCTGCGCGGCGCGGTTTTGGACATCATTTCCAACGTGCCGCCGGATGTTGCCCGCACCACGACCAATGTCCACCTGGCGTCAGTCGGTGAGGCCACGATCGTCTTCGAGCTGATCGATGCCGAGACAGGGGTGATCCAGGCCCGCGTCGCCGAGCGTCGGGTAATCCAACGTCCGGGCCGAATGCACCAGGTCAGCGCCGTGCCGAGCAACTCCGCTACCGTGTGGAATGACGTCAAACTGTGGGCCGCCGATGTAGCGCACACCTTGCGCCGAGCCTTGGACAAAGCGAAGAAGAAGGCAGACTAGGGCCGCTCGATACCGAGCTTCTTCATCCGGGCGCGCAGGGTGCTCGGGTTGAGGCCGAGGCGTTCGGCCGCATTGTCCCGGCCCTTGACCTTCCAGCCACACCTCTCGAGGACCTCGATGATGTGTTCCCTCTCGACGCCGCGAAGGTCCTGAGGCTTGGGCTCGAGAGGCGCCGGAAGCAATCCCCTGGTAAAGCTTTCATCCACCATCAGCGTGTCACCCCGGGTGAGGATGACCGCCCTCTCAACGACGTTTGCGAGTTCGCGCACATTGCCCGGCCAGTCGTAGTGCAGCATTGCCTTGGTGATGTCATTGGGGATACGCCTGATTGTCTTGTGCATCCTCAGCTGGTGCCGGCGAACGAAGTGCCAGACGAGCAGCGGAATATCGTCACGGCGATCGCGAAGAGGTGGCATCTCGATGGGAACCACGTGCAGTCGGTAGTAGAGGTCTGCACGAAAGCTGCCCTCGTCGATGGCTTCGATCAGGTTGCGGTTGGTCGCAGCAATCACCCGCACGTCGACCGTGATTGTAGCTGTCGAGCCGAGGCGTTCGAACTCCCCCTCCTGCAACACCCGGAGCAGCTTGCTCTGGAGATCCAGAGGAAGATCACCGATTTCGTCGAGGAAGATCGTGCCGCCGTCCGCCACCTCGAAACGCCCCACCTTACGTTTGACCGCGCCGGTGAAGGCGCCTCGTTCGTGGCCGAAGAGTTCGCTCTCAATCAACGTCGCCGGCAGGGTGGCGCAGTTGACTCTGACCATCGGGCGATCGGAGCGTGAACTCATTCGATGAAGGGTCCGGGCAATCAGTTCTTTGCCGGTGCCGGTTTCGCCGAGGATCAGTATCGAGGCGTCGGTTGGGGCTACCTGTTCCACCTCGTGAAGGACATGACGGATGGCCTTGCTGGAGCCGACGAGTTCCTCATAGTCTCCGGTTTCCTCAGCGTCTTTCTCTAGGTAGCTCGTTTCGGCGAGAAGGCGATTATTTAGCGCCTCGAACTCGTTCTGGGTCGACCGGATTTTCCGTTCCGAATCACGCCTGGTGAAAGCGTTGCCAAACACTTCGGCAAGTACCTTGAGACGGTCCACGATCGGGGAAGGCCACAGGTGAGGTCCTGAAAGAACTCCAAAGCTTAGTACCCCGATGACCTGTCCGCCGATTTTGATCGGAATTGACAGGTGCGCCGTTGTTCCAGCTTCTCTCAGGCTCCGTTTGTCTACGGCAAAGTCCTCGTCGGGAAGGGCCGCGATTTCTTCGGGCCGAGAAACGCAGAATGTCTTTCCGTTGAGCAGGGTCTTGAGGATCCCTGGCGCCATGGCGGCCCAAACCGAGCCGACGAGCATGGCCTCAATACCGGTCGCGGACCACGAGTGGGTTATTCGAAATTGTGATTGTTCCGTCACTTCGCTGATCAGGGCTCGACCGGCGCCAACGAAAAGGCCGAGTTGCCCCAGCGCCTGCGACAAGGCGCCATCGATGGCGTCTGCCGGCAGGCCGGCCATGGTACCCGAAATCTCGGCGACCATCTGCTCAAAATCCAGACGTGCTTCCATGGCCTTGCGCTTCTGGGCCAACTCGCTGATGTCCTGCACCACCGTATTGGCGCCGATTACGGTTCCATCGGCGCCATGGACCGGGAGGCGGCTGACCAACCAGCACGCCTCGGGGTCGGAATGACCCAGGTCGCTGCCGTGGACCTCGACCTGGAGGGCCAAGTTGCCATCTTCGAAGACGGGGCGATAGGTCCGCTCGAAGAATGCAGCCATCCCCGGGATCGCCTCACGAACCGTCTTGCCGATCAGATCTTCGATAGGAACGCCAAGAAAAGCCGGTACCTGCTCGTTGGCACACAGGAACCGGAGATCACGGTCGAAGGAGATCAGACCGACGGGCATGGTCCTGAATGCCTGCGCGAGATTCTCGAACTGCTCTTCGATCGACGAGCAGTTCGGACTCGGCCCTTCCGATTCTTTGAACGGCTCATTGCGTTTTCTATTGCTCATTCGGCGTGAGGGTACCATGGAGGGGCATTATTTTGCACCCTGAGGCAGAACGATATCGTCCCCTCCTCCTGTTTTGATCCTGGCGAATCTGTCTCGTACCTCTTCATAGGACCATCTCATCGCTTCGCCGAAGAGTGGCGTCGGGCAAGCCTCAGCTCTTGGCCGCCGAACGAACCATCGCTCCACCTGTGATCATCATCAGACCGACGAAGAACAGCTTGATGCCCAAAAGAATGCCGATGGCATAGACGCCGGAGAGCGGGAACTGCCGCCAGATCATGATGCCCAACAAGACCGAGACGCTGCCTCCGAACAGCATCCACCCGGATCCAGGCGCCGGTCGGGCCTGGAAGCCGGCCATGATCTCGAAGATGCCGTCAACCGCGAAATAGCTTGCCAGCAGGATCGTCATAAAGCCGGCAGCAAACAGCGGTTTGGCCACCAGTGCGATGCCGCAAAGCAAGGTCAACGCGCCGATCGCGAACATCAGCACACCCCTGCCGAGGCTGCCCGCCTGAAAGGCCCAGATCATGCGGACAATACCGCCGATGACGACCAGTACACCTACGACCAGGGCGACCGACAGCCCTGTGAGCCCAGGCGCCATCATGGCGAGCATGCCGAGGATAATGGCGATAGCGCCCAGAATGGTCATGTTCTTGCCACCGGTTTGGGCAGTGTCTGCAGTTTCGTTCATGGTTTTCTCCTTCTTCTCACGAATCAATTTATCGATTATTGACTTCAAACCTTATAACTTGGGATCATACATAGAATCTTCAATGAGTTGCCTGAGGTTTTCGGGCCTGTTGCTCTTGGAAATGCCCATCTCAAAGACCTTTTCAGCCACGGCGGTTGCAATGTTGAGCGAAACATTACGAATTTCCGTCAACCGGGGATAAAGGGCGCCCTCTCGAATATTCTGATCACTGACCATTTCTGCAAGGGTCTTGGAAGCGACCAGAAACAACTCGTCCGGAATCGTCTTGGCATTTGAAACGACAGTTCCCAATCCTATCCCGGGGAAGACATAAGCGTTGTTCCCTTGTCCGGGATAATAGTCTTTTCCCTTGAAATTCACTCTGCCGAATGGACTGCCACTGGCGAAAACAGCTCGGCCATCGCTCCATTGATATGCCTGTTCTGCCGTGCACTCCGCCTTGGAGGTTGGATTGGAGAGTGCAAATATCACCGGCCGTTCGTTGTTTCGAGTCATCCGTTCTACGATTTCTTGGGTAAATGTGCCCGGGGCTCCGGTGGCGCCGATCAGTACGTGCGGTTTAATGGAGTCAACAGCATGGGTAAAATCAAGTTGCTCATGTTCATGAGCATAAGGAAGGTTATGTTCCATGAGATCATCCCTGCCCTGAACTACCAATCCATTCAAATCAACAAACCACAGCCTCGACCGGGCTTCCTCGTTGGTCAACCCCTCATTCTCAAATGCAGAGACCAACAGATCAGCAATGCCGGTAGCGGCCGAACCGGCGCCCAAAAACATGATCCGATAATCTGAAAAATCAGTTTTCGTTATCCTCGATGAGGCCAGAACGCCGGCCAGAGCGACTGCTGCAGTTCCCTGGATGTCGTCATTGAAGCACAGCACACGATCCTTGTACTTATTCATCAGTGCATAGGCATTTGGCGTCAAGAAGTCTTCGAACTGTATGAGCGCGTAGGGATATTTATCCTGTATTGCCAGAACAAATTCTTCGATCATTTCGAGATAGGCTTGCCCTTCCAGCCGTTCCTTTGGGTACCCCAGATAGAGAACGTCATTCCGGATTTTCTCATTGTTGGTTCCAATGTCCATCATGACCGGCAGACATTGGTGAGGTGGGATCCCTGCACAAGCGGTATAGAGTGACAATTTGCCTATTGGAATCCCCATGCCGTTTGCGCCCAGATCTCCAAGTCCAAGGATTCGTTGGCCATCGGTGACAACGATGACACGCACGTCCTCTTCAGGCCAATTGTCCAAGTTCTTTCTGATTTCTCCCTTATCCTCCGGCGTAATGTAGAAACCCTTTGAAAGCCTGAAAATATGTGAAAACTCGGTACAGGCTTGTCCTACAGTCGGCGTATAGATTATCGGCATGATCTCTTCGATATTGTCGTTGACGACTCTATAGAAGAGATTCTCGTTGCGCTCTTGTAAGACCGTCAGGCTCGAATATCGCTCAAGATCACTGGACATCCGCCTGAGAGCGTTCATGACACGTGTCACCTGTAAGTCTTGACTCAGGACCGGATAGGGCAGCAATCCTCTCAATCCGAGTTCATCTCTTTCTTTTCTTGAAAATGCCATCGACTTATTGATACTACTGTCATTGAGTACGTCGAAATTCCGTTTTTTTATCGTCATCGCCTTAGCCTTTTTCGAGGGTCGATACCTGCGGAGGTATCAACAAAAGAACCAATGCCATCTGAAAGAAGTTCATATATTCCCCCTTTGGTTGTTTTGTGACCTGTTACTCAGACGAGAATTATATTGTAATAACCAGATCATCGTTATTGATAGCGTGAATATGCCCCGCATTGCAACGGCGAAAGCATGTGTTGCAGAATGCCCACTGAGGATGAAGGACGATTGCGATTCGTTCCAACGACGTGAGGCTGCCGACTGGTGTCGAAAACTACCAACGATACCCGAACAGAATGGGGAAGTACTCGGTGACCACCTCGGTCTCGATGCGGTGGTATTTGGCTTCGATGTAAAGCTGCGAGCCGCTATCCAGCGTGAAGGTCACAGCAGCGCCAATATTGTATCCAATATCGGTTGTCGATATCGAGTCGGTGACGTAATCACCCGTGCCGCAATCCCACCAGCAATACCAGTAATACCAGGGATCACAGACCCATCCACAGCCATATGTAGGCTCCGTAAGCTGCCCTTTGACGTGATACACGCCCAGCCCTGCCTGCAGGTTGAAGCCGATCGATCCGCTGAGCTTGGGCGCCCAGACAGCACCGGTGGTCAGGGACCAGACGGAACCGTCACCGCCCGACGACTCAAAGTAGTCAGCTGCATCATTGGTCATGTTGAAGTCGTTGAAGCCGAGATCGATGGTGATGCCGACCGGCCAGGGTTTGGGGCGGTAGGTTGCACCGCCGCTGATGTTCCAGCCGTTTTCCATGATATGGCTGAAATCACCCTGGGTTCCCGAGTATCCACCGGCGATGTGACCGTACCAGTCTTTCCATTCTTTGGTGAATTGTGCGTCGGCTGTTGCCGGCATCACGAAGAACGCGCCCACGACAACAACGAGGAGTATTTTTCTGATTCTCATATTTGATCTCCAATATTTCCGAGCTGTTTTGCTCATTCGCGGCGAGACTACCACAGCGGGGTATTATCTTGCACCTTATGGTGTGAAATTTTGCCCCTTCACCCCCATTGCCCCCCGCTGGCAAGCCACCCATCGACCCCAAGATTGCTCTCAAGATATTCCTCAATAACGACTTGCACGATTATTGTGGACTTCCCGAAGAACTTGGCAGGAAACGTGCTTTATAGACGAGCGCTGTGACTGTACACATCATGGAAGAAGACCGTAACGGCAAACACATCATCCGCGTTGACGGATGGCTTGAGGGCGAAGAGGAGGCAGCCGAACTGCTCCGGATCGCCCGAGAGGCGCGCAATCCGGTCGTCGTGGACCTCAAGTATCTGCAATCTTCCGACTCGTACGGCATTCAAACTCTCCACACCCTCCATTGGGAGGGCGCCCGGCTGAACCAGACCTCGGACTTCATCAAGCTCATGCTCGGTATGAGTGATGAGGCGCCGGCCTCTGTGGACAGGCCGATTGGAGGAGGATCGCCGTGAAACGAGCAAGAACGCCGATATTCGGCACAACCAGACTAAGGAGAGAGTTTCCCATGACAAGAGCTATCCAAAACATAACGAGAATCAGCCTGGTACTGGGTGTGATGGCCCTACCGCTCCTGCCCTCCACCGCCTCGGCGGGTGGGTTTGAACTGACGCCGTTCATGGGCTATCAGTTCGGCGGCGACGTCACGACCTTCTTCGAAGGCAGCTACCACGATGTGAGTATCAGCAGCAGCGAGAACTTCGGGCTGATGGTCAACATCGACCTGTCCGATACGGCCCAACTCGAGTTTCTCTACAGCACCCAGGACACAGGGGCCGACGCGAAGAGATTCGACGATACTCTCGGACTGACGATCGACTACTGGCAAGTCAGCGGGCTTTGGAGTTTCAACCCCTACGAGCAGTTCAATCCTTATTTTGTCGTCGGGCTGGGCGCTACCTCGTTGCGGCCGGACGGGTTCTCCGGTGAAACGAAATTTTCCGGAAACTTCGGCGGCGGCGTCAAGATCCAGTTCAGCGATGCCATCGGGCTGCGATTCGAGGGCCGGCTCTACGGCACCTACATCAACAGCACAACGTCATATTGTGACCCCTGGTGGTGCTACGGCTATACCAACAGTCTGTATCAGTTCGACGTCTCGGCCGGTCTGATTATCAGGTTCGGAGACTGACCCGCAGTGTGCAAGCCAATGAATGGAGAAACCGCATGAAAAAACGCCTATTACAGATTCTCAGCGTTGCCATCGCGCTCTGCGCGACCTCGACCGCGCACGCGTCGATGCTCGAAGGTGAAGCACTGGATTCGGCCGCGGAGGTCATTTCCTGGATCGTCCTCGTTGTGTCCCCTCTGATCGCCATCACTCTTTTCTGGATTGTGCATGTGATGCCCGAAAAGATCGCGGAGGACAAGGGGCATCCACAGGCGAAAGCGATTCAGGTTTTGTGCCTTCTCTCGCTGGTCTTCGGAGGCCTGCTGTGGCCGATCGCCTGGTTATGGGCCTATACCAAGCCCGTGCTGTACCAAATGGCCTACGGCACGGACACGGTCGAATATCATCATGGGAAAAAGGAGACGCCTGAAGAGGCGACCCTCGAAGAGAAACCATCCGAAGAAAAACCGCTCGAAGAACAGGTTCAGGCGCTTCGTGATCAACTGGCGGAACTCAACCTGAGGTTTTCGAAACCAGCGATCGCCGAAGGGAAGGATGCGTAAATGGAACTTCTCCTACTCGGAATCTACTCGATCTTCGTCTGGCTGATCTTCATCAAGCTCAAGTGGCTGCCCTGGAATATCTACACTCAGGTAACGGCGTTGATGTTCCCGATCATAGTCTTGACCATGTTGATCCTCTACCTCAACATTGTCGCGCCGTCCAGTCACGATGTTCGCGTCGTCAACTACATGATCGATATCGTGCCACAGGTCAGGGGCCGTGTGGTCGAGGTCCCGATCGAGCCCAACCGCCATGTCTTGGAGGGCGAGATCCTCTTTCGCATCGACCCGACGAACTATGGCCTGCGGGTCAAGTCGCTCGAGGCGAGAGTGCCCGAGGCCAAGGCGGCGCTGATCAGCGCGACCGCATTTCAAAAAGAACTCTACGCTCAATTGGATTCGGTTCGCGGCCAGAGCGCCTCCATCTCCGCAAAGCTGAAGCTCGCTCGAGAACGTGTCACACAGATGAAAGAGCTGTCCGAGGCAGGCGCCGGTACGGTATTCGCCTACCAGGAAGCACAGACAACCACGAGCAAGCTCGAAAGCGACCTCACGGCTTCAAAGGCCCTGGAATCACAGATCAGCCATAAGCTGGCAGCGCGCACCGATGACGGCCGGCTCGCCGAGATCGCGAAAGCCGAGTCTGAACTCGTGCAGCTCGAGGCGGAGATCGCCGAGGCACAATGGGAGCTCGAGCAGACAACCGTTTACGCACCCAGCGACGGCACCGTCGTCAACCTCCAGCTTAGAGAAGGTGCATACACCGTGGCACTCCCGCTCGCTCCCGCGATGACCTTCGTCGAGGACGAGCAATGGGTCATCGCTTTTTATTCTCAGAACGAGCTGCGCAAGGTTGAAGACGAAGACGACGCGGAGATCTTCCTGCATACCTACCCAAACCAGATCATCAAGTGCAAGGTGCACTCCATTATCTGGGCTTCGGGACAAGGTCAGCTTCCGATTGCCGGCATGATCCCGGAAGATCCCTCCGGCCCCTCACGTTTTCCGGTGCGGCTGATGCCCGAGGACGAGGAGCTGTTTCTCGCCTCTGGCGCCCGGGGGAGCGGCGCCATCTACACACACTCCGGTCACATGTTCCACGTTCTTCGTAAGGTGCTTCTCAGGATAGGTACGAAGCTCGACTGGTTCATTCTGAAGTTGCACTGAGTTTGTCATGAAAATACAAGGACGAATCAATCTACCCCTGTTGTTCCTATTGCTGTTCTCTTACGGATGCGTGACCGTTCCGCCTCCTGAACCCGAGGAGATCCGCACGTCCGCGCTGGGCGAAGATGCCCTTCCACCAACTTGGATGGCAGAAGAAACAATATCAACAGAAATTCTGAACGGGTGGCTCGGGACCTTCGAGGATGCTCAGCT
>JAOZPW010000159.1 GCA_029932545.1 Thermoanaerobaculales bacterium
TCGATCGCTTCCTACCTGGTGGTGATGAACGCCGCTGACTACGTGCATTCCGAAGAGACCTACGTTTCTGCTCAGGGCACAACAATGCCGGTCGCGTTGTATGCCTTCCCCGAAGTCTCGGACCAGGCGGAGGATGGTGGAGCACTGACCTCATCCTGCTGAATACCAGCGAGACCGACGCCGCAGCAGACCTGGTTTTCAGTCCACCTGAATCACAGACCAACACGGGGGTCGATCGAACCATCACGATCCCCGCGCGAACGCAACGTACTCTGGCGGACATCGTCGCGGCACTGGGCCACGACGGTGCCGGGGGCATGACCGTGACTTCGACTCTGCCTGAGGTCATCCTGACAACCCGAACAGCCGCGGAAACTCAGGGCGGGACCTTCGGCCAAACGATTCCACCGGTGCGACGGAGCGATGCCCAGACCGGCCAGACAACCTCCGTACTGGCAGGTTTGGCATCGGGTGACGGATTTCACACCAATTTTGGCCTCTACAATCTCGGCAGTCAGTCCATTACCGTCAACTTCGAGGGCTCCGCCTGGGCGAAAATCAGAGCGCTGGACGCCGATATCAACTTCACCGCTCACGCTTCGGTGGTCGACAACTCAACCGGCGATCCATGGTTCATCCCGGCGCGCATTCGCTCCAGCTGATCCACCATCACCCGATCGGCCCGGATACCGTTGACCTGGTTGATCTGCACCAGGGTCGTCGGACTGGTGAAATTGACCTCGGTCAGGTGTTCTCCGATGAAGTCCAGCCCCAGGAGGTGAAGTCCCAGAGGATTGAGATCGGCAGCAACCTCTGCGCAGCACTGCAATTGCCTTGTGGTTGGTTCAAGTCGGGCCGCCGTTGCGCCCTGGTGAAGGTTGGCCAAGCGGGACCCATCAGCTGGAACCCTGAGGACCGAGCCCAATACTTGATCCCCAAGGGTCAATATCCTCAGGTCTCCACTCTCCTCGATTGCCGGAAGGTAGGCCTGTACGATCACCTCCGGCGCCCACTGAGCCCAATAGGCCCGAAGGACGGCCGAATCGACATCCGAGGGAACAAACGAGACGCCAATACCACAGTAGGTATTTTTCGGCTTGCAGACGGCCTCCCCGTCCTGGCCCCTGACTGCAGCCAAAAACTCGTCAAACGAAGCGCAGACCCAGGTCGGCGCAGAGAACTTCGGATAGCGCATGCCGATCGTATGCTCGCTCAGTTCGTAGGTTGCCGGAGGCCGGTTGATTTGCAGGATGGCCTCAGGCGCTTCGATGAAATGGCTGTGGTGCCTGACGAAGAGCTCATCGACCGGCGGGTCCTTGCGGTGCAGAATTACATCGTACCGCCCGATATCTTCAATCCGCTTCTCACCGAGTTCCCAGAAGGGTTCGCGTGCGGCATCCGCCGACTCAATCGAGCGTACCGGCAAGCCGGAGAGATAGGCCTCGGTCTCAAGATCCGGATCGTGCGCAACCAGGTCGAGGTAATCAACCGCGATTCCACGCTCCAAAAGTTCACGGCTGACGCAGACGCCCAAATCAAAGACCGGATTCAGCGCCAAAATCGGGTCGGCAACAATCAAATATCGTGTCTTCATTCAACCTCCACAATTACAAACACACCAAAGGCCCAGGAGATTCTCTCATTGACCGGCGCCTCGGGAATGGCGAACATGAATCATGATCAACGCCACCCCCATCCCAATTCTTTCCGACAACTACGTCTGGTTATTGTCTCGGCCCGATTCCGGGAGCACGGTCATCGTCGATCCGGGAGAAGCCTCGCCGGCATTGGCCTTCCTTGAATCATCAGGCCTTGAGTGTGCCGCTGTTCTTTTGACTCACCACCATGCTGATCATACCGGGGGCGCTGCCGAAATTGGAAAAGCCTGCAAATGCACGATTTACGGCCCAGCCCAAGAGTCGATCCCATCCGTCAGCCACCCTGTCGGTGAGAATGAAACCGTGGCGGCAGCAGGCCTGGCATTCGATGTGCTCTCGGTACCCGGACACACTCGTGGCCATGTGGCATATGTCGGCCACGGTCACGTATTCTGCGGAGACACCTTGTTCGCCGGTGGTTGCGGCAGAATTTTCGAAGGCTCGCCCGCCCAGATGTTCGAGTCCCTGAGTATTTTGGCCGCTCTCGACCCCAAGACCCGGATCTGTTGTGCCCACGAGTACACCGTGGCCAATCTTGAGTTCGCGCTTTTAGTCGAGCCGGGAAACGTACAACTCGTCGATCGCCTGACTTCGGCACGGACCACCCGGTCTGCCGGCCGTCCAACATTGCCCTCAAGCCTCGAAGTCGAACTGGCCACCAATCCTTTTCTTCGCTGCAGTAAACCGGGAGTCGTCGATTCGGCCTCCCGCCATGCAGGGCGTCGACTGGAGGCGGGCGTCGACGTCTTTGCCGAGGTCAGAAGGTGGAAGGACCTTCGATAATGTTAGAGTCACGCGGGTGTGGATAAGGAAATCACCATGGTTTGCATCGTCTGGCGGCTCCCTGAAAATCCGGGATTTCACGGCGTTTCTGGTGCTGGCCTTGGTGATTCCGGCCCTCTTCAGCGTCAAAAGCATGACGGTGGACAACCGGTTGGAGCGGTGGGAGGGATCCAATCGACACCAGGCGGAGGTCTACGATGACTTCAAGGCGGCATTCGGCAGCGACGAATTCGTACTGATTGTCCTCTGGGACGGCACCCTCTTCCAACCCGAGGCCCTGGATACGATGATGGATGTCGCTGACTCGCTCGAGAAGATCCCAGGGGTCACTCGAGTTCAGGGTCTTCCGGTGGTCTATCGGGACCTGTTTGCAGGGGAAGATATCGAGGCTCTCGAGGAGGAGATGACCGGGACGCCCTTCTACCGCGACCTCTTCATCTCGTCCGACGGCAAAACCGCCGCCATTTCAGCGACTGTCACCCCGCCCGATACTCCTCTCGGCAGGCGGATGATCATGAACAGCGTTCACGAGGCGATCAGACCTCTCGAGGAGGCTGGATTCACGGTCGGCCTGGTGGGTGCAGCCTCCATGATTGATGCTTTGGATCGAATGTCGAAATACGAGAGCCTGCGGTCAATTGCCGTTGCGTTGATCCTCTCCCTGCTGGCCCTGGCCCTGCTCTCCCGGTCAGTACGTGTAATGGCGGTCGGCGGTGTCTGCGCTGGGGTTGCGGTTGTCTTGACAATGGCACTCGTCGTTGTCACCGGACACAGCCTCAACATGATCAACTCGGTACTTCCCGGTCTCTTGTGGGTGCTTTCCCTTGCGGGCATTATTCATCTCGTGCGAAGAGTCCGCCATCACCTTGCGGACCACAACATGGATCGGGCGCTCAGCCACGCCCTGGCGGACACGACGCGCCCAATAGTGCTGGCCTCGATCACAACCGCAGCGGGCTTCCTTTCGCTGATGGCGGCCGGCATGGCGCCGGTAAGGGAGTTGGGTCTCTTTGCGGCCATCGGAATTCTGTTGACCCTGGTCGTCAATCTGACGGTCGGACCTCTCTTCATCCGTCTCATGCGAGTCCCGGCGATGCCGGCTTCGACTGACGAAGATTTCCACGGACGGTGGCTTCACCTGGGATCCAACCGGCCTCGAACGGTTATCGGAATCGCCTTGCTTCTGGTCATGGCCGCTGTCATCAGCCTGCCCTTCATCCGAGTCGCTTCGAATCCCCTGGGATTCTTGCCCCAGGACCACCCGACAAACCGGGACTACCGCCCGGTGGCCAACACACTTGGAGGCTTCTTCACCCTGGAGGTCATTCTGGATCTACCAAGCCGGTGGACCGATCCCGCTCTCTGGGGAACCATTGATGGCCTCACCGACGATCTCGGGAACTCACCGATCATTCCCCGGGTGATCTCACCTCTGGATATGCTTCGAAAACTCCAACAGTGGGATGACAGCGGGGAATCGGCTTCTTACCGCTTGCCAAATTCCCAAGATGACGCCCAGTATCTTCTCGGCCACCTCAGTCAAAGTGGCCGACAGATGCTATCGGCCCTGATCGCACATGATGGAACCACGATCCGGCTGTCAGCCGTCGTCAACGACACTGACGAGCTGAGCTTTCTTGATCTGGTCGAGCAAGTACGACTGGACCTCGGCGGCCTGCCATCCGGATTTTCCGGCCATATCACTGGACAGGCTCTGCAACTGATCGAAGCCAGACAGACCCTGGTCACCAGCCAACTGCGAAGCCTGGGCCTCGCGCTGGTGGTGATTTTTTCCGTCATCGCCGTCGGGCTTCGTTCACTCAAGTTGACCGCTCTCTCGGTCCTGCCCAATGTTGTACCCATTCTTTCCGCTTTCGGCCTGATGGCCATGAGAGGTATTGCGCTCGATGCCGCAACCATCATGGTGGCTTCTATCGCCCTTGGCATTGCAGTCGATGATACGGTGCACCTGCTGGTAGCAATCGACCGAGAGAAGGGGAACGGCGAAAGCATCGACCGCGTTCGTCACGCGCTCGAACACGTCGGCCCTGCGCTGGTCTTGACTACCGGCGTCACCTGCACGGCCTTTTTCTCCCTGATGACTTCGAACTTTCCCCCTATTCGATATTTCGGACTCCTCTCGGGGGTCGCAATCGTGGTCGCTCTCGCCGCTGACCTTTGGTTGGTACCGGCCCTGTTGGTCGTCTTCATCCGGAAAGTTGACTCGAATGAATAAAACAGCTTCGGAGAACCCGAAAATGGATGGTGAAGATATGATTCTCAAGTCTGAAGGCGCTCATCCGGCCGACTCGAATCCCCAGCAGGATGTTGTCGTGATCGGCGCAGGTCCTGCCGGTTCCGAAATCGCCTATCGAATGGCTGAAGCCGGTTATTCCGTCATCGTTGTTGAAAAAGACCGGCTCGACCGGGAAAAACCATGTGGTGGCGGACTTCAAATTCAGGAGATCGTCGAATTCGGTCTGCCTCCTGCATCGGTCATCGAACGAGAGATTCACAACTTCAGACTGATATCACCTGAAAATGAAGTGATGGAAACCTGCATTTCCGATGCAGGTCTGTTTACCGTCTCCGTTCGCAGAAGCAACTATGACCAATACCTTCAGGAAAGAGCACGAAAAGCCGGTGCGGTCTTTCGCGCCAACACCGAGGTCTCGCATGTTCGCCCTTCAGGAGAGACAATCTCGGTCTCTATCCGTGGTGAAGCCAATCCACTGACAGCAAAACTTGTCATTAACGCCGGCGGGGCAACGGCGATGAATCTTACCGGGGAACAGGAGACCAGCAGAGACGGACACGACGTGGCAGTAACACGCCACTATTGGTTGAAGTTACCGTCAATGCCGGAATCTCTCGCCGACGCCATGGAGTATTATTATTTTAAAGAGCTTCCTAAAGGCTATGGCTGGGTATTCCCCCACAAAGACATTGTTTCGGTTGGCGTGGGTGGGACCGTGACCAGCATCAAGGATGGGGGGATCAACCTCACGAAGGTACTGGATGATTTCATCACCAACCATAAGATTGCCGCAGAGAAACTCCAGGGCTCTACGGTGGTTCACAAGGCCGGCGGCATGATCCCTATGAGCATGCCGCAGAAACTGCATGGAGAAAGGATCATGGTTCTCGGTGATGCGGCGGGTCTTGCAAGCATGCTCCATGGTGGCGGCATCTACCATGCGAGAAAATCAGCACTGATTGCTTCGGAATATTGCATACGTTTCTTGCAGAATGGTGATCAGGGTGTTCTTCAACAGGGTGGTGAAGCCATCAGAGCCTTCTTTAACACCACCGAAAAACGATGGGACAAGAAGCTCCAGAGAATTTTCTGGAACCACAAGATCATGGAGCCCATTATCAGTAGAGGACAGGCTGATGGTGATATTCAAGATGCCATTCGGATCATCATCAATTCCGACCAATCTCATAAGAAGGCTTATGATCTGTTGGAGAAAAAGACAATTGAATTGATATATTCCGGACTGGCTGAAAAAGCTGAGGGCTACAAGACGGTTTTCGATGAGAACATCGGGAAAATCTTTAACCAGGACATCGCAATCCACCAATATGCCAACGAGATTCTCCTCAATAATAAGGCGAAACGGCTGCGGGCCCATTTGGGCATGTTGTCAACAGATCTCTTTGGAGGAGACCCCTCCGATGCGGCAAAGTTTTCTCTCATTTACGAGATCTTTCATACCGCCTCCCTCATCCATGATGACATTATGGACAAATCCAATACACGCCGAGGGAAACCGACCCTCCACACAAAGTACGGAATACCGAATGCCATTATTGTCGGTGATTTGATGCTTTCGAAAGGCTATTCACTGGTGGCGGAGTTCTCCAGGAAAACGTCTATCTCAAAGACACAGGTGCTGGATCTCCTGGACATTATCGGCCATTTGGGTGAAAAGTGTTGCTTGGGCCAGTCCCTTGATATTGCCATGGCATCCGATCGTCACTATGACAACATCGACAAATACATCGAGATGATCTCGTTCAAGACGGGAGCTCTGATAGGAGGGGCAATCCAGGGCGGAGCAGTGGTGGCCAATGCGTCCCCGGAAGAAGTTGACTTGATGGGGAGCTTTGGAATGAATCTGGGCATCGGCTTTCAGATCATTGATGATGCGCTTGATCTTCTTGGGGGCAAGAAGGCCAATAAGTCGGTCATGAACGATATTCAAGAGGGGAAAGCCACTCCCATGCTGATTTGGGCACTGAAAACGGCAGATGCTGAAGAAGCTGCGTGGTTGCGGGAGATTGTAGGCAGTGCATCAGTCAATCCGGAACAGGCCGCCAGAATCATCGAGATTTACGGAAAATGCGGGGCGCTGGAGTATGCCCAGCAGTTGGGGCACACCTACATCGAGCGGGCAAAAACCATCATGGAACAAATGCCCGATGTCCCGGCGCGAGATCAATTCATGGAAATTGTCGAGATTCTCGACTTCTGGTGCATGCTGGCGTAACCCGACCCATACCTATAAGTTCGTTTTATTGGTAGCACATGGCTTCAAATCGCGACTGCCAGCGGGCCCTGAAGGACCCGCCTACAAATCTCTATTCCCCGTAAATTCAGAGAGTTAAATGTAGGCGCGTCCTTCAGGGCGCGCGGCTATTCCTCTCACCAATAAATTCACCCGCCGAGCATCGGTAACAGTTTCCCTTCATTGTGCAGAGACTTGGCTTCAGAGAATCCGCCGATCATCTGATCCCCGACGAAGATCATCGGAACGGTGCGCCAGCCCTCGTTTTCTTCCGCAAGGCGCCTCCTCAAGGCAGGGTCTCGATCGAGGAGGACCTCGGAGAATTCAATTTCCAGATTTTCAAACAGTCGTTTTGCCGCGATACAAAAGGGGCAGACTGCCGTGGTGTAGATTGTCACTGGGGTCATCATTTCAAGCCCTCCATGGCATCAGACGTAACTCTGGCGCCGGCAGATTCATTCCTTCACTTCATCGGATCGCACACCGTGGGGTCTTCCCGAGCCCGTTCGCGTGCCCGTGCCCGACTCTTTTCGGATTCGTCCCCAGCTGAGCATTCAACAGGGGCGGTTGCCCGGGTCAGACGTCATGAGGCAGTTACAAACACATATCGGGAACGGTAACGGGCTCGGGTTCAAGTCGGTCCGCTCAGTTTTGGTTCCGACCCCGCCGGGTTAGAATCCCACGATGACAACTTCAAGAGATCACCTCAGATTGGTTTTGGTGCAGATTCGTGACCACCGGGAAAGCCTGATGCAAGAACGCAGTGCGTTCATCGAACGCTGTCTGGTGAACGTCGATCAATTCGACTTCATCAACATCGTCGAACACCCACAACTCCGCTGGCAGGATGTCGAATCCGCCCATGCAGTATTGATAGGCGGCGCCGGGGGTTATTCGGTCATCGGTGACCACCCCTTCAGTCCCTACCTCCGCGATGTTGTTTCCCGGCTGATCGACGAAGACCGGCCCGTGTTTGGTTCGTGCTGGGGTCACCAGTTCATGGCCAGGGCGATGGGCGGTGAGGTCATCGTCGATCGTGAAAACTCGGAAGTCGGTTCGTTTGAGATTTCCTTGACCGAAAAAGGATCCAACGATCCTCTTCTGGAGACCCTGCCGCCGTCCTTCTTCGTGCAATTGGGCCACAATGACCGCGTCAGCCGCCTGCCCGAGGGTTGGGTTGAATTGGCCGCCTCCGAAAAATGCCCCAACCAAATCATCAGACTCGAAGGCAAACCGGTCTACGGAACGCAGTTCCACTCGGAGATGAACGAGGACCGGCTCCGCGAACGCCTGCAGGTTTACCTCCAGGAGTATGTTCCTGACCCTGAGGGATTTGAAGAACTGATGGCCCGTCTCCGTCCCTCTCCCCAGGCAGATTGCATCCTTGATCGGTTCTTGGCGTTGTATGCGGAGAGGGATTGAGGGGCAGAATGAGCTGTCAGCTATCAGCTCTCAGCTTTCAGCCTAGCTACCTGCAATATTCCAAGTGTCACAATGCGGGGCAGCGCCCGCACAGGCCTCCTCCGGAGTCTCCACGGCTTCGCCGTGGCAGGCCTTCGGCCTCGCGCCGGTTCTTTGCCCACGCTGATCCCTCTGGGATCTCATGCCTGCGGCATGGCCGCCCTGGCGGGCGACGCGCGATGTCCCAACCCCGCGCTCCAGGACGCAGGCACAGGGTGGTACAGGGCTTCCCTTTTTGTCCCTTTTTGTGCCTTTTTGTGGCTATCTTCCCCTCTTCATGCTTTTTCCCTCGAGTTGTTCGAGCCTCGACGGCCAGCAGAGGTTGTAACTCATGACCGTGCTTGCGCTGGATTTCGACGGGGTGATCTGTGACTCGGCGGAAGAGGTCCTGCAAACGGCCCTGGAGACTTGGTCGGTGCTGAACTCCGATGCTACCCTCGCGGCCAAAGTCACCGGTTTCTCAGAAACCCGAAGCGCATTCCAACGACTCGTCCCTTTGGGCAACAGGGCGGAGGATTTCGGCGTTGCCCTCCATATTCTCTCGATGGACCTTGATATTCGATCCCAGAACGACTACGACCGGATTCGGGTTCATCTGGGCACTGAATGGCTGGATCGTTTCCAGT
>JAOZPW010000160.1 GCA_029932545.1 Thermoanaerobaculales bacterium
CCCCTGAACCCCAGGAACCTGTCCCTCAAATCACCATCCATGATACAAAGGCTTGGGAGGTTCGATGCCCAAAATAGGAAATACACGGGAGACCCGACAACGCAAGGTGGTCTACGAAGCCGTCAAGCACTCCAAGGATCACCCGACTGCAGACATGATTTTCAAGCATATCAGGAACACGCTGCCGACAGTCTCGCTGGGCACGGTGTACCGTAACTTGAATGTCCTGAAGGACCAGGGTCTGGTCATCGAACTGAGAGGCCCCGATCGCAAAGCACATTTCGAGGGGGACCTGACACCCCACGCGCACTTCATCTGTACGCACTGTGGGGCCATCTCGGACATCGAGGGCTGTCCCGCCCCAGACTGGGAACAATACCCCTGCCTCGCCGGCTACACAGTCGAAGAACACAGCCTCGAGTTCAGGGGTGTATGCCCCCAATGCGCTAGCTGAAAAGCTATCAGCTGTCAGCTATCAGTTGAGGCGCCTGCAATACTGGTGAATGTGGTAGCCCTGATCAGGGAAGCAGAAACACAGATGAACCACGAAGACATAAAGATCACAAAGAAAAGACTTTTAATAAAACCTCTTCGTGCTCTTCGTGCCTTTGTGGTTCAATAGTTTTCGTGCCCTCGGCCGTTCATGTGCGAACGGCGAGGACCTCGTTGATTTCCGGCGCATAGAGCCTGACCCTCTCGCCCACGAAGTCCGACAGGGTCGAGTGGGCCATTGGGCAGGTCTTGCAGGCGCCTCGTAATTCGACCCGTACCGTCGAACCCTCGATCGACACCAGGCAGACATCACCACCATCAGCCACCAGTGCGGGGCGCACCTCGTCCAAGGCAAAGAGAACCCGCTCTTCGACCGACCCCGTAGGCCACCCAGTGATACTCATACCCTCGATCCGTCATCTTTAATCATGGTCTCACCAACGCAGAATGACCGCCGGGAATTCCATAGAACCTTTTCCGCCAATCGGCGTTATCCTGGAAGACATGGGAATGAACGATTTGGAGGCCACCGTGGAGCGATGCCGCAAGGGAGATGAAGAGGCATGGTCGGCGCTTGTCAGCGCCACCATGAAACCCCTCTACCGTCTCTGTGCGAGTTATGCCCCATCTGCCGCCATTGCTGAAGAACTGACCCAGGAGATCTATTTCAAGCTCTGGGAGAACCTCCATCGCTATAACGAAGGTTCGAATTTCATGGCATGGACCTGGCGAGTGGCCAAGAATCTCCTGATTGACGCCCACCGACGCAGCCGCAGAGAACGGGAAGCTGCGTGGCTCGACCCCGAGATCATTGACCGTCTCCCCGGCTCGGACGATCCCCACGGACAAACTGAAAAACGGCAGCGGCTGCGCCTGATCGCCACCAGCCTCCATCAGATCGACTCTAATTTGGCCGAGCTGGTCTTGATGCGCGATTTCGCAGGGCTGACCTACCAGGATATGTCCGAGGCACTGGAACTGCCACTGGGGACCGTCAAATCTCGCCTCAACCGTGCCCGCCTGGAACTGGCGACGGCCGTTCGAAGGCGAACAAATATCCGGGCCGTACCCTCCCCATCCGCCAACGAGGTCGGTGCCTGATGAACGCCTGCACTGAGATCCGCGAGCACTTCAGCGCCTACCTCGAGGGCGATCTCCAGCCCGGCGAGGTCACGACCGTCGAAACACACCTCGAGACGTGCTCAAAATGCCGGGAAACCATGGACAGTCTTCGGGATATCCTCGAACTCAGCGGCACTCTTGCAGATCTCCGGCCTCCCGCTCAGCTGAAAGCAGAAGTTGCAGATTCCCCGTGCAGACGATGGCTGGGTCTGCTCTTTTCCGCCATCGACAGAGAGATCTCCGAGGCAAATCTTGACAGGCTCTTCCAACACCTGGAAGACTGCCCATCATGCAGAAGCGCCTGGGGTGACCTTTCGCTGATTCACCAGGTCAGTGATGCACTCGAACCGCCGCACCACCTTCTCGCCCGATGTTTGAGGCCCCGCCAGCCCTTCTCTGCCCGCAGGGTGCTGGGCCAGCGGACCGCAACAGCGGCAGCCTACAGTCTGGCCCTTCTGGCCTCACTGGCAATCGGCAACCCGGTGACGCTGGCCCGATACGATACCTCGACGCCGATGCAGCAGGTGGGCACACTCTTCAAGGACGGGGTTTCCGGCGCCGCCGAAATAGGACGATCCGAGGCGAAGGTCATGCTTTGGCGAGCCTTGAACCTGGGCGGGCGGGCTGCCGACGCCGCCCGCTCAACCTGGTCCCGGCTGACCGACCAACCCGACTCAGGCGACACCGCCAACGTCGATGATTCCAAGGAGACGACATCATGAACGACGAAAAGAAACCTGAAGAAATCGGCGTGCCCGCCGTTCCGGAACCACCAAAGCCTGCAAAACCACCAGTGCCCAAACCACCGGAACCCGAGCCGGCCGAGTCCCTCGATTCGCAGGACTGGATCCCTCAAACCGATGAGCCGTTCGACGACTCGCCCCCAAAGTCACCTGTCGCAGCGGCCCTCCTGTCCTTGGTGCCCTTTGGCCTGGGCCACCTCTACCTGGGCCAGTACTCGCGGGCACTCGCCTTCTTCGTCGGTTTCTGGGCGCCAATTTTACTGTTGGACCTGCCACTCCTGGGCATCTTCTTCTTCTTCTTCGCCATCTTTGACGCATTTCGTCAGGCCCAACTGATCAATCTCGCAGCCGGCGAAGGCCGTAAACTGCCGGCCGGTCCATTCCAGGGAGGCTTGGCAGCCGGCGTCTTCCTGGTTGTGCTCGGCGGTGTCTTGCTCTGCCGGCAATGGATCGATTTCTACCTTGTCCGAGAATTCCTGCAGACCTGGTATCCGGCGATCCTGGTCCTGATCGGCGCCTACTTCATCTACGGCGCCGTCAAGGAGCAGCGGCAACCGGAGGACGACGAGATAGAGGACTTTTGACCAGATATGTGATCAGGCTCATGGCGGTCTCCGTTGTGAAATGCTAGGCTCCGTTCGTGTTAGTGCCTTCGTCCTGCTCACCGAATCTGTTCGACACCAAGTCCTTCCGGGTCATAGGGCTCGGCCTACTGCTAGCCGTTTTCGCCTCGACCGGGTGGGCGCAGAGCTCGACACAGGGCCCGGCGATCGACCTTGAGATCATCAATCCCTCCGACGGCACCAATATCTTCTGTGTTGCCCCCGGCGGTGGCCTGACGGCCAGGCTCTTCATCCGTCCCGGGACCGACCCGACTTCATGTACCCCTTCGTGCGGGACCGTCGTTGACGGAGGCGCCGCCCATATCGCCACCGCAGTTGTCGACATCTCCTTTGACAATGAGAAACTGAATCTCGCAACAACCATCAGCAACGCCGGTAACGCTGCCGTCGACGGCCTGATACAGGACAATGCTACTCAAGGACGTATCGGCTGGGCCCTGGCAGGGGACTGGACTCCGAACGCCGTTACCTCGGGCACTCTGGCCACTCCCTGTGCGATGCAACTGTTCGACAGCGCAGCCTGGGTCTTCGAGATCGAGTTCACAGTCCAACCGACAGCCTCCGGCATCACCTCACTCCATTTGAGACGCGAGACAGATGCCTTCGCCCTGTCCTTTGCCGACATCTGCGGATCGGAGGCCTTCACCGAGGCCAATGGTGGTATCAACGAGATCATCGACGGCACTGTGCTCATCAGCTCAAGCTGCGCGGATGTGCTCTTTTTCGACGGCTTTGAAACCGGCACCACTACGATCTGGTCGACAAGTACCGGACCCTAGACACGTATGAACTTTGATATTCCGGATAGCAGGGCACAAGAAACGACTGTCATGATCGTGCCGACATTTAATGAGAGGGAGAACATCCCCGAGCTTGTCAGGCGCTTTTTTTTGCAGTTGGAAGAAGCACATCTTCTTGTTGTCGACGACAACTCACCCGACGATACAGCCTCTGTTTGTGAAGGGCTGATTCAGCAGTACCCGAACCTTCATATTCTGCGTCGTGAAGGGCGGCGTGGCCTTGGTCCGGCATACCTCGCCGGCATGGCCTGGGCACTGGAACACAATTTCGAAATCATTGGAACTATGGACGCCGATTTGAGCCATGATCCTGCACATCTACCTCGCATGTTTTCCGTACTCAAGGACAACGATATCGTCATCGGATCTCGATATGTCCGGGACGGGGGTACGATCAACTGGAAGATTCGTCGAGTTCTCTTGAGTTGGCTTGCAAACAAATACGCCGCAAAACTCCTCGGTATTCCAGCTCACGACCTGACGTCCGGATTCAGGCTCTACCGAAGAAAGGTGCTCGGGAACCTCCAATTGGAACGGGTGAAGTCAACCGGATACTCGTTCCTTGCTGAACTGCTCTATCGAGCCCATAAATCGCAGGCCTCAATCGCCGAATCTCCCATCATCTTCTTTGACAGAAAGTTGGGTGTGTCAAAGCTCCAATCGAAGGAGATCTATTGGGGCGCATTCAACCTGCTGCGGCTCAGATGCTCAAAGGATCTCTTTCAATGACTTCACCGCGTCCGCTCCCCGATGCCGGCACGGTACAGGACTCGCAGCAGACATCGCCGGCTCATCCGACTCCATCCGACATCAACGGCGCAACGTCCCCATGGACGTACGCATCAACGGTCTCCCTGACCATCGCAGCCTTTACTCCCTTGATCCTCTTTCTGCACTTTTTCCCCCTTGTCACAAACCTGCCTATATGGGACCAATGGATCATGATCGAAGTGTGGGAGGCCTACTACCAAGGAGGCGACTACCTTTCATTGCTTTTGAAGCCCTACAACGGGCACATCAATACCATTCCTAAATTCGTATTCTTTGGTCTGGGCTTACTGACAGACTGGAACCTCAGAATTGAGGTTGTTCTTTCGTATGTAACGGCTCTCGGCACACTTGTTATCACGCTTCTGATGCTGCGCGATACAGACCGTCGCCTGATGATTCTGGCTGCACCCTTCGCGGCAGTTGTTTTTTCAGCCGGCCAGTATGAGAACTTCATGTCGGGGTGGCCGTTTGTGCAGCATCTTTCCCAATTCTCGGCAACTCTCGCACTTTTCGCGCTGACTCGTCCGAAACCTATTCGACCTCCCCACATCATGGTTGGCGCCATTGCAACGATTGTTGCAACATATTCCTGGGGCACTGGATTCACTGCCGGTATTGTCTGTTTCCTCGCCCTGGTTTCTCGCGCCCGGTTCCCAAAATGGATAACGTTCTCGTGGTTCGTGGGCACCTGCGCACTTTTCACGTCGGTATTTGTCAACGTTGGTGACGGCTTGGGAAGACCCTCCATTGGAGCAGTTTTTAGTTTCTTTACCGCCATGGTCGGCAACCTGGTGAGCGTGGTGGCGACGCCGGATCTCAAGGTTGCACAAACAGCGGGAGTCATTCTTCTGGTGGTTCTCGGAGCAGTGGTCGGGGTTTGTCTGCGAAAGGGCATGTTTGAGGAGGTGCGCCGCTGGGGTCTGTTTGCTCTGATGGCTTTGGCAGGTGACGGAATGATCGCGATCGGGCGAACCTACTCAGGCATTCAACAGGCGCTCGTTTCACACTACATCACGACAGGGTACCCTGTGGTACTGACGGTCTTGGTTCTTCTGGTGCTGCTTCTCATAGGACCTCACCGCGAGGCTGATCCACGACCTCATGTGTCGCCTGCAAATCTCATTGCCGCAGCCATACTCATTCTTGCCGCCACTGCACAACCATGGCTCGTATTTTCAAATCACTTCCCGACCCAGAAAAGATGGTCGAAAATCTGCCGCGACGACATGAGGAAGATAAGCTCCGGCACGGCAACCGATAGTGAGATCATTCGCTCCCACGAGGCCAATGTGCAAATGGTCCGTCATGGTGTCAAGGTTCTCCGTCGATACAGGTTGGCAGTGTTTGCGGACATCCCGGGCCAATATCAAGGACACTATCGAGAGCAGGTCCCACCCACCCCGACACCCGGCCCTGAAGATCTTCCCTCGGCGGCATTCAAGCTTCACTGGAAAAACCTGGGGTTTCCAACAAGGGTCAAAGCAGGAACTGTCGTCCCGACCACACTGGACGTCGTCAACTCAAGCAACCACCTATGGCCAACTTTTGAGAATAACGACAGTAAGAACGGCGACGCCTACAAGGTTCGACTTTCCTACAGATGGCTCGGAGCAGCCCATCGATTGAGTGACTACAATGAGCGACGCATTGATTTCGAGAGTGACGTAGCTCCAGGGGCAGTGGTTTCTCTTCAATTTGACATTAGAGTTCCAAGGAAGGCTGGAAGATATAAACTTCAGATCGACGCTGTTCAGGATGGAGTCTCCTGGTTTGAGGATCGAGGGGCAGAGACCTTGGTTCTCCCAGTCAGAGTGACGGAACGTTGATGACACCCTGTACTCCGCGGTGGTAGACCGTTCCGGAGCCAGGGATGGTCTTAACTGGCGTCAAAATATTCTAAGATAGCCGATGATTGACGAAGAAAAGACCCCCCAAACATCGTCGCTCGAGTGGGTCATCATCATCGTGTTCCTCGCATTGATCGCCGCACCCGGCATAGGTCAGTTGGCCGGTTTCTCAGGCGCAGAGGCAATTTGGGCGATCGAGTACCGGATCCCCAATCCCGCCCCATCAATGCCATCGACCGCCAAGGAATGTGTGGATTTCCCCGCGACCACAGACGCATTCTTCAATGACTCCTTCGGCTTTCGATCGTTCTTGGGTGCCGTCAACGGCATTGTCCTCCAGGAACTCGGCTCGACGGTTGGAGACGAGGTTTTGGTAGGGAAGGACGGCTGGCTCTTCCATCACAAGAGTTCGTACAGCATCACTGAGGAGTATCGGGGTGCCGTCACCGTAACCGATGAAGCAATTGACACGTGGGTCGCCAAAATGAGAGAAGCAAGAGAAGCTACTGCCGACCTCAGCATCGATACTCTCTTTGTCGATCGTTGGACACCGCAGATTCAGAAAACTCCATTTGGAATGAGAAAGCGCGCCTGGATCGAGGAGTCAGGCTTCTACCGAAGACAAAAAACAAAATCCGGCGTCCTTCGATTCACGGACGGAAACGGCAAACTGGTCGTTCCGATTGACCCGGCACAGCCACCGAGTTATATCGAGATATCACTCGTATCGTGGGGCACACGAATCGCCGACTTCACCGTCATCGTCAACGGGACCACGCTGACGCACGAAAGGATCCGAGGCGGAGAGTGGTCACGAACACTCTCACTCTCCGGCGTACAGATCGATGACACAATAACCATCGAGCTCGTCAGTGACACGTTCATTCCCGCCGAACTCAGTGATGCCTCCAACGACACCCGCGTACTCGGCGTATGCGTCAGGAGCGTACGCTTGTTGGCTGAGGTCAAACCCTGACCAAACTTCTCACCTGCGTTCAGTACCCAGCTTTGACCCCTGTTGCGGTGTAGACCGGCCTGACACTGAGGGCATCATCAAGCTGAGACTGCGGGGTGTAGAACCGGTCCCCGAGCCTCATCTTGTCGGTCATCGGCAACCCACCTTCATCGACCACGTCGTTAATTATCAGGACGCCGTCGCGTGTGGCCACATAAAGCCGCCGATTGGTAATCCGAAACACAAGACCAGCCTGAAAGGGATGGAAACTCCCGTTAAGGCGTTCACCGCCACGGAGGTGAACAACTTTGCCGCGACGGTATGTAGAGGCCCCCGCATAGGGCGAATCGAAGGCGCATACGAAGCGTTCGATTTCCTCGCTGCTCCAACGCCAATCGATAAACCCCTGCAGTGGAGTATTGAGGCGCGGCCAGTAGGTGCTCTGGGTGTAATCCTGGGCCCGGCGTTCGAGCGGATCACCCGAGATCATGGCGTCTATGAACTCAGCGACCAGTTGGTTTCTCAGCGGGATGTCGATACGAAAGTAGTCCTCAGGGATCCGGCAGCTCTGTGGGAAGTTGATGCACTTCTGCATCACCAGATCACCAGTGTCTATGCCCTCGTCAAGAACATGAATGGAGATTCCACCGCGCCTTTCTCCCATCAAGATCCGCCAACTGTAGGCGCCGGCGCCGCGGTCCAGAGGGAGGCGGGCCGCATGGAAATTGAACAGCCGCCCGCCGAAGAGATCGATCACCTCACGCCTGAAAATCCACACCGGGTGAATTGACAACCCGACAGTTCGGCCGTCTACCCACGGTCTGAGGATCTCTGGATCAAGCTCTTCCACATCCTGATAACCGACTCCCTCGCCATCGAGGCAACACCTCAGACTACGTCCTTGGTTGACGTCTTCTTCGAGATGCATTTCCTCACTCACAACTCTCACTTCGATCCCGTGCTTCTGAGCATGAATCGCAGCATGGAGGAGGGGCGGTGTTCCTCCGAAGAGCACCAGCCGCCTCATCGGTTCGGTGGTCATCTTCTTCTCCCGGTTCATCGGTATCACACTGTCCGTCCGCCACCGGCGGCCGAACAGAACTCAATCAGGTGATCGGCAATCGCCTCTGCCGATCTGCCGAGGTTGAAGACGTGTCGGTCCCGGCACGTTCGAATTCTTTCCTGGAATTGTGCACGGCATTCGAGCAAATTTGAGGCGATCTCTGGCACCCGCTCGAGCCCGTCGAGCCCTACGATCAAGCCGAGTTCCACCCGGAGCGCTATCTCTGTAGGCGGGATACCCAGCTTCTCGTACTCTGGGTTGTTGATCTTCGGCGGTGTGTCAATGTAGAGGACCGGCCGCTCGGTAGCGAAGGCATACTCGAAGGCAATGCTCGACCAGTCGGTCATCAGCAGATCTGCCTCGTAAAGCGAGTCGTTCGAGACGGCGTCTATCTCCATCTCTGCCGCGTCAACGGACTCAACCTGGTCGGCCAGACCTCGTGCCTTGTCCGGGCTGTGGCGAATCCACTCAGGATGAGGTCGTACGACGACCCGCCAGCCTTCCTTGACCAGTCCTTCAATCATGCCGACAACGCCGCACTCGAGGATATTCTTCG
>JAOZPW010000008.1 GCA_029932545.1 Thermoanaerobaculales bacterium
GGAACTGGCCGCCGCAAACGAGGCCCTGGTCGATCTGTCCTACACCGATCCCTTGACGGGGATCGGCAACCGGAGGCGGTTTGATCAGATTCTGGAGACCGAGTGGCGACGAGCAATCCGATTCGAGCAATCCATTGCACTGATCTTCGTGGACATCGACCACCTCAAAGGGTTGAACGACGAGTACGGCCATGCCGAGGGTGACGAGTGTCTCAAAGCAGCCGCGTCGACAATCTCGGAGACTCTCTCTCGAAGCGGGGACTCGGTGGCAAGGATTGGTGGAGACGAATTCGCGGTAGTCCTTCCCGGCACCGACCTCGAGGGGGCCCTTTTGGTGGCCGATCAATTGAGGTTTGCGATCGCCAATCTCGAAAATCGTATTGGACCGGCATCAACCAAACCCAAGATCGAGGTCAGTTGCGGAGTCGGCGCCATATTCCCCGCTTCCACCACCGATCCAGGAGTACTGCTGAAGGCCGCCGACACCGGCCTCTACAAAGCCAAATTAGAAGGTCGAAATAGGGTCGCCGGCGGCTGACAGTCTCCCCCTTCGATGGTAGAGTGGCTCTGAGGGCAGGAACATGACATACAAAGGAATCCTTGGACTTGCGTTCGTAGTTGTATTGGGGACCACCCTGATCGTATCTGCAGCAGACGCCCCAATCCTGGTATTCAAAGACGGGTCAGCGATCGAGGCCGTCTCCCTGTCGGTCGTTCGAGGTTCGGTCGTCGTCGAGTTGGCTGATGGGAGATATCAACAATTTGACAAACGATACATCGATCTCCAAGCCTCCGGCCTGGTTCCCGACAAGGCGCAATCCTCCGCGCCGGCCTCGCCAAAAAGACTCGCTCCTAAGCTCGTCATGCCGAGTAATGAGATCAACAACGAAAGTATTGTCATTACGGATCAGGACGTCGGTCATGTCAAACCGTCCACCGACAGGACATCCGGGCAGGATGATGAGGAGGAACCGCAAAGCGACGCCCCGGGCATCATCCCGCTGAGAATTTCGGGAATCCAGCATTCCGAATACGACGGCGGTGTGACTGTCATCGGAACGGTGACGAACGATGGAATATTCGACCTGGAAAAGACGACAGTGACCGGCTTTGCAGTCGATGCCGAAGGCAATATTCTCGGGCAGGGCAGTGTCGGTCTCGCTTCATTGCTCACCCAGGGCTCTTCCAGGAGTTTTTCGGTGATGATTCCGGTAACCGGTACCATCGATGCCGTCCGTGTCTCGGCCTCTGCCGCCCAAGCCAGGCCTGAAAGTTCGGGGCCTGAAGTGGCCGGCAATCCTCTGGACACCGAAGACGAGGCCTCCGCCGACAGCGCCGGCTGAGGTTGGATGACCGGTTCCTGCAATGGGCCCCTCCGTCTCAGGTCATTCAGTGAATGTTTCACCCAGCCCTGGACCAATAGAACCCGTAAAGGGAATCTCGGTATTCCTCGATTCCGGAGAAACATCCATGACCCGGCGGCTCTTTCAGGAACGGGTCGCTGCGGTCGTCGTTCTATTCCTCCTGATCGGCTTCGTCCTTCAGTACTGGATTTACAGCCGATCCAGCTTTTGGTTGGAACCCGAAGGACACCTCGGCGATCTCCTGCTGGTGACCGTCGCAATCGCTGTAGTCCTATTTGCCGTCATGCTCTGGAGATGGCGGTCCTTGCGCCGGGAATATGCCTTGCGGAGTCAGCTTGATAGACAGCTCCACCTCCTCAAGGAATCAGTTGAGACGATGGAAATAGGCATCACAATCACGGACATCGACGGCCGGGTCCTTTTCGTCAATCAGGCGGAAGCAGAAATGCACGGCTCGGAGGTCGACAATATCGTGGGTCGGCGTCTCACAACCCCAGGAACCATGGGTGGCGAACCCGGAGAGGAATTTGCCAATATCCTCATAGAGGGTCATTCGAAAAGAGAGACAATCCATACCAGGACCGACGGCCGGGAGTTTCCCGTACAACTAATCTCCAATGCCGTCCTTGACTCATCCAGAACTCCGATCGGCGTCGTTACCAGTTGTGAGGACATCAGCGACCGAAAGCGGACGGAATGCGAACTCGTGGACCATCGTCGACAGCTTCGGGGACTGGCCCTTCACCTCGAAAACCTCAGAGACAAGGAACGTTCCCAGATCGCTCACGAGATCCACAACGATCTCGGCGCCGCCTTGACCGTGCTCAAGATCAACCTGGCCCTGATCGAAGGTGATTTGGCCCGGAGTGAGAGCGAACAACTGGACCGGGCACACCGGATGTCCGAGGATATCGACGGCATGATTGATTTGATTCGCAGTATTAGCCGACAACTGCGGCCGTTCCTGCTCGACGACGTTGGTCTGAACGCCGCCGTCGAAGCGCTCGCTGAAGATCTTCAGCGAAAGACGTCCGTTGTATTCGACCTGAAACTCCCGGCCGCTGAACCGGTGTTGCACGCCGAGGAAAAGGAGACCCTTTTTCGAGCCTTTCAGGAGGGGGCGACCAACTGCCTCCGCCACGCGGAAGCCACCAGGATCTGGACAACGATTGAAACGACCGATGATCGGATCACGATGGAGACCACCGATGATGGAGTTGGCCTGAAAACGGATCCCTTGAAATCGCCTTCGGCCTTCGGCCTGCTCGGTCTCCAGGAACGAGTGCGAAATCTCCAGGGCGAGATGACGGTTGGGCCATCAACCCACGGTGCAGGGACAACACTGAAAGTTACCCTCCCCAGGATTCGAGGAGGTCAACGATGATCACCGTCCTGGTCACCGACGACCACACGATCTTTCGCCGAGGATTGTCGGAGATCCTCGACCAAACGCCGGACATTTCCGTCGCAGGAGAGGCCCAAGATGGGGCCGAGGCCCTGGAACTTCTGCGAGACCGCCCCTTCGATGTAATAGTCCTCGACATTCAAATGCCGGGGCGGGGCGGCCTCGAGATCCTCAAGGAGGTCAGACGCCTCTATCCTGATGTCGCCGTCTTGATCTTGAGCATGCACCCTGTTGACCAATACGCCGTCAGGGCCGTCAAGGCTGGAGCCTTGGGATACCTCACCAAGGAACGCACACCCTATGAGTTGATCGACGCCATCCGAACCGTGGCAGCCGGCCGCCGTTACATCGACGATACGCTGGCCCAGGAATTGGCCGAGGAAGTCGGTGAAGGTGGAGGAGGTAGGCCCCACGATCGGTTGTCCGACCGCGAGCTTCGGGTGATGCTCCTGCTGGCACGAGGCTCGACGGTCAGGGAAATCGCCGAGAACCTGTATCTCAGCGTCAACACCATCAGTACCTACCGATCGCGGATCCTCTCGAAAATGAAACTCCGCAACAGTGCCGAACTGGCCTATTACGCCGTCAAAGAGGGGTTGCTGGAATGAGGAGAGGCTCTCAGCCTGCGCTCCGACCCCAGCTCCCGCATATACCTTCGCATGCTGTGGTCTTTTCAATGACATATGAGTTGGTTATTTCATACACGCAAAGGGAGGAATTTCCCACATGAATCTTCACTGTTCATCGACATTGTTTTCACCCAGGGAGTACTTGTCGCCTCGGTTGTCTGGGGATATCTTTCTTGTCATGGGTTATCAGTCGTCCCTGCACCGTCATACCCCAATCCAAGGAACCGGTTCCAGGACGGTAATTTTGCAGGGAGAGATGGCGCCGCCCCCCCGCCGGGGGCCGACCGGCGCCCAGCGGGGCATGACCCTCGTGGAGATCCTGATCGTGGTCGCCCTCGTCGGGATCGCGGCATTGATCTCGGTGGGCAACCTGCAGACCATCCAACGAAGATTCCAGTTGGAAAGCAGTGTTCGAGAGCTCACTGCGTTTCTTAACGAAGTTCCCAACCATGCCAGGGAGCAAAACGCTCCGGTATTCCTGGTCTGGGACGGGACCGCGCGAACTTTCTCGATTGCCACGGATGCCGCTGCAACCAACGTCCTGGACAGCCTGGACTTTCCTCAGGAACTGACGATAACCGGCCCTGGCACACCCATTCTCCGTTGCGACGTCTACGGTCGAACCTTCATCGGCACCGCCACCGTCATGATGCCGGCCGTCCAGACAGTTTCAATCACGCATCGTGATACGCCGGAAGCTTCGGCGCCGACCTATGGACTGACCCTGTCACCATTATGGGCCGTCGAGGTTTCGAGATGAAACAGGAGGCGACCATGAAGAAACCCATCATCCACTTCTCCAACCAAAAGGGCGAGTCCCTGGTCGAAGTCCTGGTGGCGCTGGGAATCCTGTTGGCCATTCTCGTCGGTGTCCTCCAACTGTTCACGATGGCCCTTTTCTCGTTTCATGGGACATCGGCCCAAAGCGAGATGATGCGGCGAGCAGAAGCCGTCGTCGAGGTCGTACGATTGGTCCGCTCGTCAGGGATCTCGGGGACCAGCGGAATCCTGCCGCTGGCGGCGGGGACACGTCAACTCCCGGTGGCCAGTACCGACACTGGCTATGGCTTTTGGGGCCCTGCCGGTTTTGGAGTTATCGAACATGAAGCCAAGTACCGGGTTTCATATGCCATCAGCGACGGAGGCGCCGACTGGGTCGTTTCCGTCTTTGTCGAACCCAACAGCGCAAGTACGGGCGCAAAATACCTGGGCTCCGTCGGCGGAAAGGCTGTGAGATATGCTGCCCGCGTTCCAAAGTAGGCGAAGAATCATGGTAGAGCGAACCCCGCGTGAGTCAGGTTTCACCCTGATCGAAATCCTCCTGGCACTGGGTTTGACGGCCCTCTTGATGATGGTGGCCTCCCAGTTGATCGTCTCGATGAAACGAAGCTCCGACCGCATGCGTATCAGTGCCGAGGCCAACTTGCGAGCCCAAAAGGCCCTTGACTACCTCTCCATGAACATCCGTGGCGCAACCGACATGAATCCACTCAGTGGGAACCCTGCCGCCATCTTGACCTGGTACCAGCGCGGCGGCGCCACCACACTCCAGGCGACATGGAACAACGTCACGAATGCCAATCTCGCCGACGTCGGCACCGATATTCTGACGATTGCCCGGCCCAACTCGAACATCACCGCCCCCGGAACAGTATTCACCTCAACCGACAATTCAGCCCCATCGACGTTTGAATTTGGCGGAGCCTGTCCCAGTTCGGCTGACAACCTCGCCCTGTTCAAGAGTCTGACGGGGAACGGCCAACCAGCCTTGCTGGTTGACGACACCGGCCTATGGGCCTTTTACCAGATCACCGACTACCGAGATGGTGCAAACGCCGGTTCCTGCGCCGCCTCACCTCCTGTCATTCAGGTGACGGCCAATCCTGGTGCGGCCAACCTTCTGCAACCGGTTCCGGCGCCCGCCGCATTCCCCAGCCCACCGACCCTGATGCTCGGGGTTCAGTTCTACACATTCAGGGTGCGCAACGGGTGGCTCGAACAGAAACTGGGGCTCTTCGATCCAACGACCGACAACCCGGGAACCGCCTTCTCCCCCCTGATCCCCAACATCGACGATTTCCAGGTCGCATGGGCCTTCACCGATGGAACGGTCTGGAACTCCAGCGCACAACAACTGCCCTCTGGGACTTACACCAACAGCGTACCGGCCCAGGGAACCGCTCAGACCTACGACGTCGTCAACTGCAACGCCCTTCGGATCACCATCGTCGCTCGCTCCGGCGAAGAACTGGCTTGGGATCCGGCGGCGCTCTTCAGCAGGCCGGCGATCGAAGATCGGACAGGCGGCGGTAACGACCGTTTCTTTCATCACAGGGCAACGACCCTGGTGATGATCCGAAACAGGAATTTGCTCTTTTAATGCTCGGAGGCACGATGAATACCAACCGTCAACAAGGCTCGGCACTCCTCCTGGTAGTGGTCATCATGCTGGTACTCAGTGGCTTGGGCATGGCAATGCTCGCCCTGACCGACAGCGACCGGGAAACCGCCAGCTGGAACAATCACGTCAAGGATGCGTTCTACGTCGCCGAGATGGGCCTTCGCGTCGGCGAGGGCATTTTGACCACAGCCACCTCAAACAATGCCGATACGATTCTACAGCATGTATCCGTAGCATCGACCAATGTCGTCACGCCGGGCGTCCCGGTCTTCCCCCAGGCGCCTGCTCAATACACGACGGCCAATCTGGGCACCTATTTGACAGTTGGCGCCACGGAGATGGCCAACCAGGCAGTTCCGTTACCTGCCTCCCCGACGGGCCGGCCCCTGCCCAATGCCTTTTACAGTCTCTATGTCCGCAATAACCCCAACGATATTGCGGTTGCCGATAATAATGCAGCGACCAACGCCAATGAAGACGACGATTTCAGGGTCAACCTGATCGCCGTCGCATGGATTGCTCGGGGCGGCCGGGTCCTCGCCGTCAAGATTTTGGAAGAGGAATTCTCCTGGTCAGGCGTCAATCAGGACCCGTCAGGTCAAAAAAGCAAAGACTCTGGTGGAACCGGCTCGGCCCTGGTTGGATGAAAGAGAGGTAGACCATGTCGTATTCACGATCCCGTCATTCGCTCGAAGGCAATAGTATTCAATACATTTCGTTGGGAGTGCGGGCCTTCGCTTCACTTATCCTCGCAGTGCTGATCCTGGCCCCGGGCCCAGTACCGGCGCACGCCGACGACAACCGCTACGACATCATGCGATTGGTCACAACCCAGTGGATCAAACCCTACATGTATATTGCACTGGACAGGTCCGGCTCGATGCACATGACCTTCGACCAGAGTTACAACAGCTATCAACGCTGGTATTTCGACGACGGCGGTAGTATAGACGGCTATATCAGCCTCAAGGACGACTGGACTCATGACTGGCGTGGGATCGGGCAAGGCTTTTGGCTTCGCGCCGGTTTGCGTCGGTTTATCAACGAACCACCGACCTCGTGGACCTATGACGGTTACACGTGGCTGACGGGCTGGGTTGACCAAAGCCACCCCGATAATATCTACCACCCCGGGGGGGAGCCTGCGCTCAGCAAAGGCCAGCTGATCGAGATCGTCAATTATCCGATCGAAGGCGTCAATGGCATCTATATGGTCAGCCAGGCCTCCCAAAACTCGGGCGCTAATCCCGGCTGGCGCTACACCAAATTCATCAAGATGGACGTTGACGGTTCCTTTTCAGATACGAATATCGTCTTCCCTCCTCTACCGACTGGAAACGGCGACGTCACGCCCTTCACCTTTCGCCGGGTCACCATGACGACGGTTCCATCAGATTTGGTGGCATCGGGCGACAGCGACAGGTCTCGCATGAACAACAGTCCCCGGGATCTGCTCTACATCGACCAGGATCTCGACGTTACTGCCGGCGACATCGTTCGGGTCACGGGGTTTTCCGATAGCAGAAATAACGGCACCTTCTTGATTCGCGAATACGTCAGCAACGGCAGCGGATACGACCGGTTCCGGGTCTCGAAGATGACCGCCGGGGGCAATTTCCCCGACACCGCTTTTGAGTTTCAAGGGGTCGATGACTACAACGGCACTGCAGAGATCCTCTGGCTGGACTACGATCCAATGTCGGTGTGGTATTTTGTCAGCGCAACCCGGATCGCAACCGCCAAGAACGTCTGGGGCAACGACATTATCGTCTACGAACCGCTGGCAACTCCGGAGGGTGTCGATGCCGAAGGCAAGGAATACTACCTCTTCTCAGGCGCCGGTCCGACCAACGGCGCATGGTTGGAGTGGGAAGACAGCGGAGACAATGGCTTCGGAAAGACCTGGCACAACTGGGCCGCAAGTTCCGGAGCCGCACCCGCCGGGGACCCCGCCTACACGACGACTCAATTGCCGTCCGGCATGGTGCGCCGTTTCGGCGATGTCGCTCATCTCGGGCTGATCGAGTACTCGGGCGGTTGCAACGATTTCACCCCTACGGTCGAATTGGATCCCGACAGCCCGACCTCGGTCGTGACCCCGATCGAGGCTCGCTTCAAAACCCGCGCGAACGGCGGCATCATACCCGGCGGTTCAACACCGACAAAAAAGGCAATCTCCAGTGGCGGCACCGCAATCGTCGCTGCCTACAACAACGACCCGCAAAACATGTGCGGCCGAACCTACGGCGTGCTGCTGATGACTGACGGTATCTCGAACTACTGTAACAACGGCTGCACAAGCAGCTGCTCGGGCGAGACGTGGGACTCCTGTCCATCGAACTATGGGAATTTCCCGGCCGGCGACTCCGACAACCTATGGAAGACCTCGGTCAGTGGCGTCGACCTTGAGATACGGACCTGGGCCCTCGGCATCAGTGAAGAGGTCGGCCGTTGCGAATTAAACTACACCGCCTACAAGGGCCGCACCGACGCATCGAGCCCCCACGGAGATGCGGGTTTCAGCATCGATGATGACCCCTACCTGGCCGATGGCGACACCGACGTCTATGACACCGCCCACGGCGACTACGCATTTTTCGCCTCAAGCGTCGATGAACTGCGGCAGGCCCTACTGGATATCATCTCGTCGATGGGAGTCGGCGACTACGCAACATCCTCACCGGCAGTTGGCAGCGGCAGCGGGACGACCCTGGGCCAGATCGGTTTCCTGGGATCCAGCGAATATCCCTCATGGGAAGGGCACCTCAGGGCATTCGACCTGACCCTCGACCCATCCGACACAGACTACGAACTGTGGGATTCCGGCGAAGTACTGACCGACGCCACCACGCCCAACAACGGCTTCACTCGCCGTATCTACACCTGGGATCCCACAAACTCAAATGCCATCGTTGCCGTGGCTCCGGGTACTACCGCCGCACTCGACACCATCTGTGGTTCCTGCGGGATCACCGATGCAGTCGTCGATTTCATGCTGGGCAATGACGGGAACATCCCGGGCGGCAACACGGTCGGAACGGTCAGGCCCCTACAACTTGGGTCGGTTCTCAACTCCACCCCCGCGGTGATCGGTTCACCGATTCGCTTCGGGTTGAACCAACTGCACGAGCATTCGAGTTTCGAAGGGACCTACGGAAGCCGCCATACCCTGGTGTGGATCGGAACCTCGGACGGCTCGGTGGCAGGCTTTGACCTGATCGACGGCGCCGAGATCCTACGCTTGATTCCGCCCAATCTGCTGTCGAAGCAGGTCGAACTCTACACCAACTTCTCCGCCAACCCGGTCAAGAATCCACTCGGCCAAAGCGGTCTCCCGGTGGACCACATCTTCGGAGTCGCCAACTCCATTCGTTTTGGTGACGTCTGGGATTCAAACATCAGCGAATACCGAACCGTGATGTTCATCAGTGAAGGGCCCGGCGGCAACGGAATTCATGCCATCGATCTGACCCACCCCTATCCAGGCCGGACCATCGGTTCGGACACATACCCCGCAGACGCGAACTACGGCTACGGTGCGACTGGTGACCCACCTTTCAAGGTACTCTGGAGCAAGACTGCTGACGGCGCTGCCGGCACGACCCAACTTTCAGGCCTCGGCGACGAGACCTGGTCAATTCCCGCACTTGGCGCCACCGCCGCCGAGCAGTGGATACTTCAGGTTGGCGCAGGCTACGAAGAGAATGCCGGCAACAGCAACAATCCCGAGGTCTACTACTTCAACCCGGTCACGGGCGCCCCGCTCAAGAGTAATCTGGCCAACTCAACGGTTTCCTTGACCAACGACAATGCCCCCTACGTGCCCAATAACTCCTTTGCCGACGCCGTCGTATGGCAGGACGACTCCAGTTCCTTCAAGGCGGACAATCTGGTCAACGAGAGCGTGCAGGCAGACCTCAACGGACACCTGTGGTCCATCACCGGAAGCGGCACAAGTATGGTGAAGACTGCGCTCGTGACCCTGGGCGACGGCGATCCTCTCTACTTCCCCCCGGCGGTCGCCGGCTATCCCAACTACCCGGTCGAGTACGCCATGTACACCTTTTCGACCGGCAGCTTTTACGCACAAAACGAAGACATCAGCGGGGCCGATATCGGCACGACCGGAAATTTCATTCCCAAGGTCTTTGTCTCGATCAAGGAGCTTGCAAGCGGCACAGTTGCCACGGATAGCATTGCTCTCACGAACCTGTCCGACCCCGATGCAGCTGTGGGCAACACCCTGGGCGACCAGACCCAGGTCATCGCTCCGCCGATGATCTTCACTCCTGACGCGGACAGTCCCCTTGACCCATTCGCCCTCTTTCTGGTGTACGACCCCTTCGGCGCACCCTGCATCGGCATCTCATACATCGTCAGACTCGACTTCGACCCGACCAATTTCTCGTCATTCAGTACTACCGTTTATGAGGCTGGCGAAGGCATGGCCGGCGGCTTTGCGCTCGCCGGAGAAAATGTCTTGGTATCCCAGTCCGGAGTGGGAGAAGGGGAAGAAGCCCGACTGGTCGTCGTACCGGATCTGACGATCCCGGTTGGTGGGGCCGCCGCCGACGTCTCCTGGTGGATCGAACTGCAGTAGGCCCGGCCTGCTGACCAACTGACCCAACGACCGGCCGGTCACCTTGGTGGCCGGCCGTTTTGTTGCCACGAGCAAACGACGTATTCACAGAATATTCATTCTTCCCGCCAATCCACCAGACTGACTGAGACCGGCGATGGCGGCAGTGATTCCTTGAGCTTGAGATCATCGGAGACCTGAAATACCCGAATGCTGCCGGCGCTGTCAACGAACAGTTGGCTATCACCAACGAAGACAGTTGGTTGAGAATGCGCCTCGAACCGATCCTCCCCCGGCAGAGAGTTGCCGTTGCTGAGACGGACCCGGTATGTCTTCGCCAACCCGCCGGGCCCACAGGCCTCGTCACCGCTTCCATAACCACCGTCAGGGCTGAAGGTTGAAAAGACGATCGTGCCCTCGCGCGCCAGCGCCGGTGTGACCACCTTCTCCCAACGACCCCTGGATTCCAACTTCAGGTACCAACCGTTACCACCTCCCAATCCCAACAGGGGCACGTCCAGCGCCGACGACCATGGATTCAGACCGACCAGGTCCTCCTCCGACAAAGAACCACCGTCTTGCACCTGGAAAGCGTAGAAACGATGTGCAACCGGATTTTCATCGAGCAGGTCATCCCGATTGCCGGAACCGATTAACACCGCCAGATGAGCATTCCCTTCAAAATCTACAAACGCCGGGACCAGCGTCGGCCTCATGAAGAAGGGCTGATCCGGCCCTGCGGAGAAGATGATTGATGGTCGCCAGGATTCAACCCGCCCGGTCGTCGTATCCAGAATGCCGGGACTCTCGAGATCGACACGATAGACCCGGCCGTTCGTGGTCCCAAAGAACACGTGCTCCGCAAATCCGTCCGAGTCATAATCCAGCAGTTGCACATCACCGGGCACCATCCCGTCGACCACCGACTTGAACACGATTTTGCCCGTCTCTACATCAAGGCCGTAGATGAAATTACCGGAAATACCATCGAAGAAGCCGGCCGGCGAGACTTCCCCCTGACCACCTCCGAAGAAGGCGATCATTCGCTCCTCAACCATACCTCCACGAACAACCCGGGCAAAGGAAACCGCCGGGCGAGACCATGTTGATCCAAGGTCAGGCGCCCCGTTTTGATCTTCGTCAGAATCGTCAGTGAATTCCCATCGAAGCAGGGGCCATGGAAATGAGCAATGATTGTCCCCCTTGCCTATTCGACAGCCGGCATCCCGGAGGACCGAAGGCGACGGCACAGACCCTGAGGTCCTACCACCGTCAGAACGCTCATCTTCTTCATCCAGTGGATCGGGCTCAGTCACGTCCAGGCAAACATAGGACCGACCTCCGCGACGTTGCCCCCACAAAAGCACCGTCCGCCATTCCCTTTCAGAACCGGACGGTCCATCCGGGTAGATCCAAACATCCGCAATGGACGGCGTTCCGTCTACCGTCCAACGATGGCTCGATGTTCCGGCCAGAGCCGGAAAAACTCCCATCACCGACCGCGGTACCCATGCGAAAAGCTCCCTTCCGCTGCCGACGTCATAATGGGGGCCGGCATCTTCCCCCCTGCCCGGATCCCAGATTCCCGCATCAAAAGCATGCATCGCACCGTCATCAGCCCCGACGAAAAGCACTGACCTCCGATGTCTGTGCCGGGAAAAGAACTCGCGATATCCATGAAAATCAGTCCAGTAGCAGGACGGACACGAAGGATAGGCCATGACTTGGGGACGGGAATGGTAAATGTCTCCCAGTTTTTCCAGCCCCTTGGGTTGCTCTCCAGTTTCACATTCCCGGCTGCCCCTCCCTGTCCCAGCCGCGCACCATCCGTAGATGTCGGGATCTCTCAGCGTCAGAGCCTGTCCATCTCCATCGACCCCGACCGCTACGCCACGGACGAAGTCCACCGTGTTGCGCAATCTGGCTCGGTCCTCGGCGTGTTCATCCTCAACAGCCTCCGGCCAACGCCCAAATAGCAGACTCCCCAATTCCAACCGTTGATCAAAGAACCTCGGTCCGTCTCCGGGATAGGCAAAGTGGCATCCCCTCCAGCTTCCGCCGTCCTCAACCCCGAAGTACATCGCCCGAGGGTCTGTCGACCTTCCGAATGGACTCGGTGTCAGCACATCGCCCCAGTCCCAACGCTTCGCCAAGACATCACCGGCATCCCACAAGGCTTCGGTCTCATCCAATGACCCGCCATTCGACATTCCTGCCAGAGAATCCGCCGAGTAGGCCTGCACATGGCCTTCCCAGATCGACCGCCCACGGCGAGGAGTGAATTTTGCAAGAAAAACGGGTCGGTCCTCTGACCCTCCTGGGGGCGCCACCAACGACACAAAGGCCCGAGAGCGTTGTTCGATGTCCCGGACAATATCTTCGAGGGCGGAAACGACCTCATCCTCACTTTGCACCACATACAACCGACCACCAGTCATCGGCCCGATGCAATCGAGGGATGGTGGCACACTCTGGTCGAGCGTGTCGCTCAGCAAGACAACGTAAACCGGGACCTCCGCCAGGTCGAATGCGGCAGAACACACGGCCTCAGGCTCTTCGCAGCTTTCGCCGCCGTCTGTCACGACAATGATGAAGTCCTCTCTGCACCGTTTCAGCGGGTCATCCCACTGGTTGATGGACCGAGAAAAATAGTAGTGGGCTTCCCTCAAGCTTTCGGCCAAAGGCCGGTTCCCTTTCGCCGCAACCGTCTCCGTCAAAGGAAGATAGTAGTCTCGGTGGGAAGGCAGTGTTCGAGACTCCGGCCGGGAGGGAAAGAAGAAAACCGGGGCAGTCTGCGGTCCCAAGAAACTTTGAATCGTCTCTCGGTTGTCCACCGTCTCTCCCGTGATTGAATCCGGGAGGGACAGTCCTACGATCGGACTGATCGGGTCATCACCGTTGACGAATCCTCGGCACATCGGGCTGCCGCCACTCGAGGAGTCACTGACCTTCGAATCATCGTCAAAAGAGACTATATGCTGTGAATAGTGAACCTCCGTGATACGAGCAGCAGGACAGACAGGGCAATCAACCTTCAGCGCCGCAACCCACCCCACTCTAGACCTGAAAACCTCGTACCGCTCCATCACCACAAGATCCCTTCTTCCGATGGGGTGCCGTTCAATTGCGCCCACCACCGTCCGACGAAGGTCTTCCCGCCATCCATCACCGGTGATATCGATACCCAGGTGTGGGGCCACATCTCGCCACGATCTCGAACCGAGCAACCCCGACTGAATCCACCCGTCGGCCGGAAGAGCATCAAAATCGAAAGCCGGGTGATAGAAGAGATGTCCCCGCCTTCGCTCCCTCATCGGTAGTGCCGCCCACGGCCGCGGGACGCCCTGCCCTCCCGTATCAACCAAAAAGGAGACCAGCCTCAGGTCGCCATCTTCGGGGAGACTCCCGGTTCCACGATTGCTCTCAAAAGGATCCGACCGGGCAACGAAAACCTCGTCTCCCGTTTCTCCGTAGCGAAATCTGAGGTGCGCCCCAGTCTCACCGTTTGCCCCATCGACTCCTTTCAGACCCATACGGATAGGATCCCCGGGCATGCTGCCGTCCAACATCGGCAGCTGATTCTCGCCGACACGATAGATAAACTTCACCCGAGCCGCCGCCCGACTCTCATCTTCAAAGAAGGAAAATCCGAGGTTGAGCCCGGTTCCTCGGTCGACCACCTCACGCAGGGCTGACTTGGCCTGGTGCAGTTTGGAACCTCTTTCAAGGACCGATCTGAAATCCGGACCCAACCTCCTGCGTAAGACATCGGCCCCATAGATCCTCTCCATGAAGTTTGCAAATCGGCCGTCATCGTCAGCGCCCGCCGGAAAGACCAGGCTGGACGTAGGCACATCGTGGGTCATTTCTACGCCGGAATCGAGTATTACAAAGACATTGGGCTTGGCCCGCCAACCCTCGAGAAGATCCCGATCGTCTGCATATGAGGACGTCGTCAGGCACCCGAAGATGAGCGCCGGCAGAACAACCCAACCGACGTGGTAGAGGCTCACACGGCGCCCGGTTCCCGGTCCTGTAACCGATGGACGTTGGGCGTTGAACGGTTTTTCTTTCATCTCTCACCCCCTTGTGCCAAATCTGGACCCTGAGCGAAAGTGCTCGAAAGAGGAACCGGTCCCACGCTCAGCGTCGCTGATACTTGTCGTCCACTCCCGGTTGGGTGGTGGAATGCCCGACTGGCGCCCCTGTAGACAAGAACGCAGAGGGACTCCCCATCGGAGCCCTGGCCTCCCCCAATCTGGGAACCGACGACCGCCCGGGGCGGCCCTGCGGGCAGAAAGGCACTGACTTCAACCTCAATCGGCCGCCCGGCCGGCCCAACGTGAGAACCCTGCATGTCAGAAGTGTCAAACCTGAATTCACCAGTATTTCCAACCTGCAGCCTTGTCCTGGCGCCGTTGATGCCGCCGTCAGCCGCATAGAAGGTCATCACGGAATATCTCTCAATCCCGGCTACCCGGCTCGCGACAAAGCTCCGGGTCACCAGGGCGAACGCCAGTAACGACAGAACCACGATCAGCATCAGGGCCACCAAAAGCGCGACCCCTCGTTCCGAAGCCTGCTGCCGGAGACAATCCGGAGATTCCTGTAACGGACCCGACTCGACAATGTTGATGTGGCCTGAATTTCCCTCACCTATCTTCCCCTGTCTCATCTCATCCTCCTCGTGCCGGCATCAGCCTTTCGGGGTTTGATACAAACCGTCATCGACCGGTACCGGTATCCCGATCCGCCGACCGTCATACTGGGCCCGTTTTCAAGGCTCTTGGGCTCCTGAGACCATCTCCGATCGGGTTGTTGAGTTCGAATGGCAATCGAAAGACGGAACACAATCAACTTCGCCATCTGCTCCCCTGTAGGCCCGCCGGTCCGATCCCGGCTCAAGAACCACTCTTCTTCGGAGACCTGACCGTCACCGTCGAGGTCACAGCCCAAAGCAACCTGGAGGTCAACGACGTTGGCCACCATCTCTTCGGCCAAGACCCTGGCCCCACCGCCACTGGTCACTCTCAATCGATAGAGAGAACTTCCTCCAAAACCATTCTTCGATACCAGGAAAACAAAGTCGTCGAGAAACCCCCCCGAGAAAACCTCAGCAGGCTTGACCGTGAACGCACGAGCGGCGTTAAGCGACGCAAAAGCGGCTGAGGGGCCGTCGTCAAAACTCAGATTCATGCGGGCGGCGCCCCCGGAATTCTCGATCACAGCCTCGTCACTGATTTCGACGACCCGCCACTGTGCAATATCCCTGCTTTGACCGTTGCCAACCGAGATGGTGAACGGCGCCTGCAAAGCGAACAAGAACGGTCTGCCACACATACTCCCTGAGAGGGTCAGGTCCTGATCGAGACCAGTCCAGGGGGAGATCGATTGAATCGAACATCGCCCCCGACCGTCAAAATCATCGGCGGCGAGACCATAGATCGGAGTCGTCATCACACCTCGGATCCTCAGCACATCCGTTCCCTCAATGGGATACCGGGCCGGCTCGAATGTCCATGCCTCTCCCCCGGCCGAGCTTTCCATGACCTGACCCTCGGAGAATCCGTCGACGACATCAACCGCCAGGGGTCGAAATCCTCCTTCTGGTCGAGGCGCGAAAAGAGGCAGACCTCCAGCTCCAGCCATCCGAATCTGCCTCACGACCAAGGCAACACAGTTGCGAAGGTCCTCCGATGCTTCCGTGACGTCTCCTTGAACCCGGACAACGTCGTTCATTTCCGTCAAGAACCCCAAAAACGAGACTACGACCAGCGACAGAATCGTCAGGGCAAGCAGTGCTTCGACAAGAGAAAAGCCTCGCATGGTCAATCCCTCCCCCTCATCACGACAATCGTAAGATCACGGCGGCCGACACCAGTTCCGCCCCGTGCAACAACGGTAATGGAGATGACTTTGAGGTTCCCGGCCGGTCCCTCCCTGCCGGGCGGGATGGGCGTCGATTGATCGACCAGCCGTTCCCTGACATTCCATGTGGCCTCGATGTGGCCCTGACCGACTCCGTCCGCGTGCACGCCAGGACTCAGTCTGGGGTCATCCCAGTGAGATGCCATTAAATTCTCGGCAATATCCCGAGCCCGATTGGTCAGGAGAGAATAGTCCCGCCCCGTCGAGGTCAGGTTCATCGAAAATGGAACAAGGGACAACACGCCGACTGTTCCCATCATCAGGAGCAGCAGCGCTACCAGCGTCTCAGGCAGACTGACACCGGCTTCAGCCGGGAGTGCCCGGCCGGACAATAAATTGTATTTCATGGTAACCACCTGTTCTCAGCAGGTGTGGACCCTCCCAGCATACATCCTCATCCCCGGAAATCAACAAGAAAAACGGGCTTTGGTAAAATGGCTTGGAGGGATTTGGCCTGAGAGACTGAGGCAAGACGATTACTGATCCGGCCGGGTCCTTGGTCATGACTGGTTGAAGGTTAAATATTTGAAGATTCACGATAGCGGGAGAAATCGATGACTGACACGCTGTATACGGTGGTTTTCAAGGGCGAGATCGCACAAACACACACTGCGAGCGAGGTTAAGAAAAAGCTGATCTCTCTCGGGTTGATCAGTGAACGTCAATTGGAAGATGCCTTCAAAGGTCGACTCCTGATGATGAAGAATCTCCCTCACGAGAAGGCCTTGAAATTCATGGGGGCCTTCGAGTCCGCCGGCGCTGTGTGCAGAATAGAGGTGCAGCGCCATCCTGCCAAGCCGACTTCTCAGGGATCTCCACCACAACGCCCCCCCCAGCGGCCGGCACAGCGACCGCTTTTACGACAGGAAGAGTACCCCGAACAGTCACGAGTCGAACGCCCTCCACAACCACCCGAACCAACCCCACAGCCTGATCCGGCCCCGTCGGACCAGGAGTTCATCACCTGCGCCAAGTGCGGACTGATGCAGCCCAGAGGCGTTGAGTGCGTGAAGTGCGGCGTGCTCTTCGACAAGATTGAGACTGTGGCCAAATTGGCCAACGATCCAGACAAGATCGCTCGGGAAATTGTCGAGAACTACCGACCGCGACTTCGGAGCCCTTCGGTTGCCCTGACTCCGGCCATCCCCCACCAGGCGGCCGCGAATGTCTTGAGACCTTACCTCGATCCCCAGGTCCCCTGGGAGGATGGTGAGGAATTCATCATCAATATGGACGAGGAGTTGATCGCCATCTTTGACACCGCCGAGGCCAGGGAGTCCCTTCGTTCGAATCTCTTGCTGACAAATCACAAGATTCTAGTCTTCCGATGGGCTGATGGACCTGTCTGCGCCGGTTTCGACCTCTGGTCAACAAAACAAATCACATTGGCCGGTGAGAAGCGGAACCTCCTGATTGCCGATGAAAGGACCCTTGAATTACCGATCGTATCCCCTGAAAATCAGAAAATCAAGGAGACCTTCATCAAGATGACATCCGAGATTGTTCGTGCGCTGAAGCAGGCTGACAGGTCGGCTCGCCTCAAGGCCATGCGGGCCTGGCAAACCGACCCACATCACGGCAGGCCTGAACAGAGCGGAATCTCCGAGGAAGGACCGCGCAAGAATCGCATCACCCTTGAATCCCTCGATCTACGCGATTTGATACCGGCCCCTCAATTCACCGAGGATGCCAAAGACGATGCTCCGGAAGGAAGCAGCCTTCTGTCCGGTGTCAAGGGGCTGTTCAAGAAGAAGTAACCAAACTGACGGGGCCCCTCATACGAATCAAAACACCAAAAATCACCTCTTGACTGAGGGGTCTTCTTTAGGGCCACTTCAAGCACAAAAAGCCCCCTCCGTCTGGAGGGGACTCAGTAATCTTTCTTAGAACCGACGTCAAGCCGAAGGCTTGCCGAGCCGTCAGGCTCGAGTCCGCGAAGAGGACAGCGTGGGCAAAGAGCTGACAGCTCCTAGAACCTCCCAACAAACTCAATACCGATGGTCCTCGGGTCGTTCATCATGCCGGTCAAATTATTGAAGTCGATGCCACCGCGCACGATCTCCTCGTCAAAGATATTACGACCGAACAGGGCCACCTCGTACTTGGCCTGGCTCCATGCGTAACCCAGGCGCAGACCGAACTCAAGCGAATCGCTCTGGAACTCTTCCGACTCATAGAGGAAGAAGTTCTTCTCTGAGTAGTAGGCCCAGTCCAGCACGCCGAAAAAACCCTTCTCCACCGGGTCCGACCGGAAGTTGATGATGCCGTTGAAGATCAACTCGGGGGCATGCGGCAGCGGGTTACCGTTGATCAACGCCAAGCCGTTGGCGTCCAGCGGGTCGGTGACCGTGCAGCCACCGCCACAGGGTGCGACCGTCAGGTCCTTGTCGACAATCTTGGTCGGGTTGAAGCTCATGCCGAAGGTCATCAGCCAGTTGGCTGTCGGGATGTACTCGATATCGGCTTCCAGACCATAGCCTTCTGTTTTGTCGGCGTTGAGCAGGGTCGCGGTATTGAATTCACCGCCGACGGCAGTCAACTGCTGTCCGTCAAGCTCGAAGATGTAGGCGGACAGATTGAGGCGCAGGCGATTGTCGGCCAGAATCGACTTCATGCCGATTTCCATCGAGAGAATCTCTTCGGTGTCGGCCGTCGTCACACAGTTGGTGGCGGGGTTGGTGCCGCCCTCGAAGTCGGCGCAGAACATGATCCGGCCCTGAATCGACGGGGCACGGAAACTGGTGGCGATACGGCCGTACCAGTTGAGGTTTGGATTGGCCTTGTAGGTCAAGCTGAGGTCCCAGCTCGTGAAATCCTCGTCAGTCTGTTCAGTGATCGGTGCCACCAGAGGCGGCTGAAAGAGGGGCTGCGGCCGATCGACCCAGAAATCCTTCTCATCGTGGGAAAACCGCAGGCCCGCAATCAAATTCCACAATTCGTTGATCCGAAAATCCAACGATCCGAATAGTGCGTAGGCTGTTGTCTCCTGCCACTGGTTGGAATAGCCGTTTTGGGGGTTGCCCGGGGCAAGAGTGTCGTAGCTGAAATTGTCGATCATCACTTCTTCGTTGAAGTAGAAGAGACCGGCCAACCAATTCAGGCCACTCGAATTGTTGCTGGCCAAGCGGAACTCCTGAGTGAACTGGTCGAGATCAGGAATACTACCGGCAGATTCAGACGGGAAGGGAATGAACCCCGGACCATAGTTTCCCTCACCAAGAAAGGCGGCGCCGAAGCCGCCGTCGATGTCGCCCCGGCTGTACATGTCCAGGGTCTCAAAACCGGTGACCGAGGTCAGGGTCGCTCCCCCAAAGTCCCAATTCAACTTCATGACACCGCCCATGGCACTGATGTCCTGGGAATTCAAACCGTCAAGATAGACCTGGTCCTGCTCAAATCCGGAAACCAACTCGTTGTCACCCGGGGTGATGATGTTGGCCCGGAACAGCCGTGCGGTCCCGTCGACATCCCACCCATGGAGATTGAACAGGGCATCAAAATTCTCGCTCGGCTCCCACAGAAGTTGCAGCCGGTAGGCGGTGGTTTCATAACCACCAAGCTCATTCTTTTTCTCTGTGTAACCGTTGTCCACCCAGTCGCTGCGACTCTGGTACAAACCGGAAGCACGATAGGAAACCGTGTCGCTCAAAGGACCCCCCACGGCGCCGTTGATATCGACAGTGTTAAAAGTTCCATAGGATGCCCGGAAATCCGCGTCAAACTCCCGCGTCGGTTTCTTGCTCTCGAACTTGACGATACCTGCGGGCGTATTGCGCCCGAACAGCGTGCCCTGGGGACCGCGTAACACCTCGACCCTCTCCATGTCCCAGATCGGCATGCCCTTGACCACCGGATTTTCCATGACCACCTCGTCAACGATCATGGAAACCGGCTGGGAGGCGTTCAAATCAAAGTCGGTGTTGCCCAGACCGCGGATGTAGAACCGCGGGAAGGCTCGTCCGAAGGAACTCTCAAGGATCAAGCTGGGCACCCTTGCCGAAAGGGCCCGAACATCGGGTGCGCCCGACGTCAGTACTTGGAGATCCTCACCACTCAGGGCCGAAACGGCGACCGGAACCTCTTGAAGGTTCTGCTCTCGTTTCTGCGCCGTGACGACGATTTCGCCGACTGAAACCTGGTACCCCGCCTCTTCCGCTGCCTTGATTTCAGCAGCAGCCGCCTCCTCGGCGGTCATTTCCTGAGCCATAACAAAAGCCGGCGCCAATCCAAAAATCAGGGCGATACCGATCAATGACACCACACACTTCCTCAAAAACATCAGAACCCTCCTCGTCCATTGAAATTGGAAAACCACCTCTCAACCCTAGCACGGTGGAGGCGCATGTTCAGAGTTTTTTTGCGGTGAATTTTTCGACATCAAACCGCCTGAAACAGCCGGGCAAATTATTCCGATGGCCTTAGAAATCTATGCCGATGAGCTGCCGTTATCCCGTAGATTGCTGATCCCATTTGCCAAATTGGCTTCCACGCCAATACCGGTGCAAGGCGGCGCCACCGGGGGAGGTGTCTTAGAATTTCCACCCAGCCGTCGAATCCGAGTCGATCCTCCGTGGCTGCCCGAACCGTCAACACACGCGCTTCGGCAGGAATACCCTCATCGGCAGGTTCAAACAGAATGCAGTCCTCGCCGTTCCGGCGTTCGACCCACGAACGAGCTCCTCGGCACAGCGAGCACTCTGCGTCATAGACAACCCGGAGTTGGGTTCCGTCACTCATGAGTTGGGCAACAAACGAAGGCCGCCGTCTGTTCCGGGCTACTTGAGCGAGATTCCCAGATGGGAGAAAACGAGCGCACACGAAGAACAAGACCTCGCGTGACGCTTCCACCGCCTCACATAGCGCGACCGGGGCGACTCGAGGCTCAACATCGTCGCTGAGACGTGACCTGCCCGTTCGGCCATCGGCAGCATCCGGCGGTGACGCATGACGAAGCAGGGCTCCGTCATCAGATGGACCAACTGATCCATGCCGAGGCGCCTTCCGCCCATCGTAGTCGCTGCCGTAGTCATATTCCCTCACGTGTAGTGTACCTCATGCCGGGGAGGCTGAAACACGAGAGCCATCCTTCATCCTTTCCCATGCCCCCATGCTACGGTGGAGACCGCGCGACCGGAGGACACATGGGGCACTTGGGACATCTCAAAGCGGAGTACCGGGATCTGGCGGACCGGCTCAATGCGGGCAGCGTCGGGTTCCCTGAGCCGGAATCAGATGCATCACGCCACGGATGGCAAGAGATCCTGGAGATTCTCTACACACCGCAAGAAGCGGCCCTGGCAGCACGACTCCCTGTCCTGCCCTCGAGCTTGAGAGCCATTGCCACACGCATTGGCCTGACGGAGGACGAACTCAAACCTCGGTTGGACCGCATGGCGGACAAGGGAATCGTCATGGATCTGGTCCACCCCAAGACCGGAAAGACCAAATATTTCTTGTCACCACCGGTTGTCGGCTTCTTCGAGTTTTCGATGATGAGGGCCCAGGATTCGATCCCCAAGAAGAGGATGGCCGAAGCCCTCGATGCCTACACTCACGGCGATCCTGCCTTCGCCAACGAGGTCTTCGGCGGTGACACGGTCATCGGAAAGACGATGGTCCATGAGAACGCACTCTCCGACGAGGACCTGCCGGACGTTCTGGACTGGGAACGCGCGACCTCGGTGATCGAAGAGGCCCAGAGCTTCGCTGTCTCCTACTGCTACTGCCGCCACAAGGCCGAACATCTGGGAAAGCGCTGCGACGCACCGATGGACGTCTGCCTCTCGGTCAACGCCGGCGCCGCCTTCGTCGTGCATAGAGAGTTCGGGCGGGAGATCGAGCGATCGGAAGCGATGGACATTCTCATTCAGTCACGAGAAAGCGGACTGGTCCAGATCGCCGATAACGTACAACAGAAACCGACCTATATCTGTAACTGCTGCGGCTGCTGCTGCGGTCAGCTGCAAGCGATCAACGAGTTTGACCTGCCGGCGGTCAACCCCAGCGGCTTTGAAGCCACGGTCAACCTTGACGACTGCAACGGCTGCTCGCGCTGCGCCCGTGCCTGCCCGGTCGGCGCGATCGAGATGCGACCCGCACCTGTCGTCGGCAGCCGCAAAAATGATCTCAGAGCCTCGATCGACACTGACCGCTGCATCGGCTGCGGCGTCTGCGTTCAGGCCTGCGGCACCCGCCATGCGATGACGATGGAGCGGCGGCCGATCCAGCCGACAGTTCCACGAACCGGCATGGAAAAGATTCTGAGAATGTCAATCGAGCGCGGCAAACTGCCCGATCTGCTCTTCGACCAGGGCGCCGGACGGGGCAGCCGTTTTCTCAACCAGGCACTGCATGGCCTGACCGCGCTCGGACCGATCGAGCGCGCCATCGCGTCGGAACAGGTCAAAAGCCGTTTCGTACGATTCGCTTTGAGAAATGTCTCTGACCCGACGGGGTGAGCTGCGAAAGGTCCGAAGAAAATGCCACGGAACATTGAAATCAAAGCGACGGTAGAGGACCCTGCCGCCCTCCAGCGCAGGGTCGAGGCCATCGCTGATCAGGAGCAAACCGAGCTTCAGCAGGTCGACACCTTCTTCCAATGCTCAACCGGCCGACTCAAGCTCAGGGAGTTCGGTGACTCTCCCGCAGAGTTGATCTACTACCAAAGGTCGAATAAAGCCGGTCCGAAGGAGTCGTCGTATTTCGTTGCCCCGGTCCCCGACCCCGGCGTGATGAAACAACTTCTCGATGCCGCTGACGGCACTCTGGGCGTCGTCAAAAAACGGCGATTGCTCTATCTCATCGGACAGACCCGAATCCACCTCGACCAGGTCGAGGGACTGGGATCATTCATGGAGCTCGAGGTTGTTCTCCAAGACCATCAGGCGACGGACGACGGCGTCGTGATTGCCCAGGATCTGATGAAGAGGCTCGACATTCGAGAAGATCAGCTGGTTGACACTGCGTATTTTGATCTCCTCCATGGTGGAATCTAGGAGCCTGTAGGGCATAGGCCGCCGAAGCGACCGTAAAGTTGAGTTGATCCCCGGCCTCTGCCCCACAGGCTCCTATAATGCGCTGCGCGCATTGTTAGGGGGATGAATTACTAGAAGGCTTTTGGTTCTGGTAGTTTGCGTTGGTTTCCTTGTGTGAATTCGGCTATAATAACGCATGTCCAAAAGACGTTATCGCCCCTGGAACCCGGATCAATTCTTCTCTTTCCTCAGGCCATGAGATAAATTTAGATTACTGTCCCCTGTAAATCCTGTAAATCTGTAAATTCCTGTAAATCACTTAGGGTCCGAGAAAAACTACACTTGACAGCGGCGGCCGAATGCCCGGTAATTGCCACCATGAAAACTCAAACCGAGACTCTGTTCAGGCCCTTTCCCTTCGGCTCGACCACCTTGTGGAACAGGATCGTCATGGCGCCGATGACGCGCAGCCAATCGCCCGGAGGAATTCCCACAGCCGAGGTCGCCTCGTATTATCGAAAACGTGCCGAGGGCGGGGTCGCCCTGATCATCACCGAAGGCACTGTCGTTGACCACCCCGGCTCGAACGGCTATCCCTCCGTGCCCCGAATTTACGGCGACGATGCCCTCACGGGCTGGCGCCAGGTGGTCGAGGCGGTGCACGGCGCCGGCGGAGCCATCATCCCGCAACTCTGGCATGTCGGCAGCGTGCGTCAGCCCGGCATGGAACCCGACCCTTCGGTCGGCGGCTTCGGACCATCTGCCGTGCTCCACCCTACCCACGGGGAAGAAGGCACACCACCGACGGCACTCGGGGAACGCGACATCACGGCTATTGTCGATGCGTTCGCCAGCGCCGCCACCAAGGCCCAGTCGGTCGGCTTCGACGGGGTCGAAATCCACGGAGCTCACGGCTACCTGGTTGATCAGTTCCTGTGGGAGAAGACCAACCTGAGAACGGACCACTACGGCGGATCGGCGGATAATCGTCTGCGCTTCGCCACCGAGTTGGTCTCCGCGGTACGGGCGGCAGTCGGTTCCGATTTTCCGATCGTCTTCCGCTTCTCCCAATGGAAGATGGGCGACTACCGGGCCAAGCCCGCGCGGGACCCACAGGCGCTGGAGGCCTTCCTGACGCCCCTGGCCGAGGCAGGAGTCGATGTCTTCCACGCCTCGACTCGGAAATATTGGAAGCCGGAGTTCAAGGAATCCAATCTCAACCTGGCCGGCTGGACCCGGAAGATCACCGGGCGCCCAACGATCACCGTCGGGAGCGTTGGTCTGGACAGCGACTTCTTAAGCGCATTCATGGGCAAGGGCGCCGGTCCGGAGGGCCTCGAGAATCTGATCGAACGAATGGAACGCGACGAATTCGACCTTGTCGCTGTTGGGCGCGCCCTGATCGCCGACCCCCAATGGCCGATCAAGGTGCAGACGGGCCATTTTGAAGACATCGAGCCGTTCAATCCGGAGGCCTTGGCAACGCTGTAGGTGAACTATCAGCGGAGCTTCTTGAAAAAGCCACAAGAAGAGGAGCCACAAATGGAGCTGGCGCTCCTCAAAGAACAACTTGCTGCCTTACAGCGTCTCATGAAAAGGACACTGTCCCCTACTCGTCTGAAAACTGGTGAGGAGAAGGGAATTACTCTCTCTGCCTCATTGGTTCCAATACCAGGTGTCTCCGCTTTCAAAGTCGTCGGCGAAGAGGCGATTGCCGACGAGGCGTCCGTCGATGTTCCATTGGATGGTATCGAGCTGTTGGGCTTCCCAGGTGACCAGGGCCCTGCCGTGATTGTTGAACGCGACGGCGGGCCTCAAGGCAGCGAGTTGATCCAGAGTCCAATGAATTTGGAGAGAGGCGGTCGGGGCGCCGTCCATTTTTGTTATGGCACCGAAGACGCCAAGGTTGGCCGTTAATTTGCAGTCGTGTTCTTTCTGCCAGGTCACCAGACATTCCGCCGCCTGCTGGCTACAGTCGAGGGTTGGACGTTCCGAGATTGTTGCGCCCGTTACGAGGGTGAAGAGCGGACCCGCAGTTCCGGTACAGGAAATGGCTCTCGCAAAAACGTCGCCATTATCGTCTTCGTGCCAGCTGACCAGAAACTTGCTTCGGGCCAGGGCGACGTCGGGGTAGTTTTCGTTGCCGGGCCAATCGGCAATGCCGACCAGAGCCTGATCGATGACGCCGTCGTAGTACAGCAGGGTTCCGTAGACTCCGGAGTCTTCACCCGACGGGTAACGGGTGAAGACCACCAGATAACGGAGGCCGATTGGATTCCAGGCCACACGCGGTTGGAGGTAATCGTCGGTGCCGGCAACGACGGTGAAGGCACCCCCCGGAAAGGTGCCTTCATAGCTCAAGCGCCTACCCCATACAGAAAAGTTGCTGGGCAGGTACTCGGTCCACACAATCAGAAACTCTCCGGGGTTGAATGCATAGGTCACGGCCGGATTGATCTGGGATGACGAGGACGGGTTGTGGATGGAGAAGACCGGAAGGGAGGCTGAGGGACCGGTCCTTGGGATGAAACGTCCCTCGACATCCCAGTCTGTACCGTTTCCTGAGTAATCGTACTGCCAGACAACGAGGTAGCGGTTAAAGAGGGGGTCCCAGGCGACGTCGGCGTCGATCCTTACGTTGTCCGAGACCGCACTGATCATAAAGGGTGACCCGATGGGCAGTCCATCCGACCCCACTCGGACCCCGGAAATTCCAAACTGGCCGAGACTGACATCTGTCCAGACCACCAGGTATTCATCATGGGTGGTATCTGCCGCTACGGCGGGTCTCCCCTCCAAGTCGCCGTTTGCTCCGATCGTTTGGGGGGCGGCCATCCAAGGCTCGGCCGAGACCAGGTGTCCCAGAAAGAGGATGCCGACGACAAGAATGCCGACGGTGATTCTGATCCTTGTGGATGCCGTGGTCATCTCAAAGTGTTTACTGGTCATCTTCATACTCCTTCGTTATGTGGAATACGTGTATCAAGAAATTCCGTGTCTCGTTGTTCTACCGAAGCAGGGCCAATCGGCAGATTCAGGGACTCCAGTTCCAGTCGGCGCCCCACCAGCCCTTACTTTCGAAGCCTTCAGCGAAGATGACGTCCGTCGTGACTTCCGCGACGCCGAAGTCGAGATCGGAAGTGACGCTCTGGACTCGACCCGCGACAACGATCTTGCCATCGGGAAGAGCTGTGATCCCTTGGGGGCGGTCGTCGCCGTTGGTGATCTCATCGAACGGGATAGACCAACCTTCGATGTATTGACCGGCCTGATCGAAACGATTGATCCTGAAATCACGGTTGCCGCTGCAGGAGACTTCGTAGGCGATAACGATCGTGCCGACCGGGTCGAGGACGACGTCTCGGGCTTCTGTAGCCTCACAACCCATACTTTGCATCCACACATAGCCGTTGTTCCCGAAATCCGTATCGACAGCGCCTGTCCAGGTCAATCGGGTCATAAAGAGCATGGGACCGTCATCGGTTCCGATCGTTCCGACGACAATCGCCCGATCTTCGGTATCCACCGCCACCCCAAAGGCCCGGTCGTCGGCGGCGCCGTCGAAGTCAACCTCGATTTCCACCAGACCGTCCGTTCCGAAATCGATATCGAGTATGCCGTCAGGTGTCATGCGGGCAACGATCATCCGTGCATCGCCGTGATAATCGACACTCCCTGCAGCGACCACCTTTCCGTCGGAATAGGTTGCGACGTCCTCGAGCGTGGCAACATCGGTGAAGGAAATCGAGTCATAGTAGACGACATTGACGTCAAAGTTCTCTCCGATTTTGAAAAAGAACCAGTCGGTGCCTGTCGCGGTCTCTGAGGTCCCGGCGACGACGGCAGAACGCTGGTCATCGAAAGTTGCTGCAGCCGTCAAGCGGTCAGTCAAGGGCCAGCCGACAATGTACCGACCATTGTGGGGAGCAAGAAGGTCGAGCATACCGTCAGGCTTGAGGTACATCAGTCCGGTATCGATATCGGAGCTTCCGGTCTGCTGGGTCTGGCCCACGACAAGAAGTCTCCATTCGGGGGGTGTTCCCTGGAGCACAGGAACGAGGTCCCAGGCGGCGTCGGTCTCGGGCGTTCCGAAGGAATGTACCGTCAGGCCGTCATCGACGTTTCCGAAGCCGGGCTCGAGAGTTCCGTCGGGGTTGAGCATGGCAATTCCAAAATCGCTTTCGCCCGCGACACCGCTGGCGGACGCGACCTGTCCGGCGATGACAAGCTGTCCGGTGCCGGGAATTCGAACAATCGCGTTGCCTCGGTCGTTCCAATCACCACCGAGGTCGAAGGGAATGGTGACGCGCCCCTGGGAACCAAAGGCCGGGTCCCGTGGGTTTGGGTCCCGGTTCGGTGGGTCAGCCAAGGCGACGCCGGTTGTCGCTATTACCGCCCCAAACCAAACGATCGTAAGGAGGGTCATCCCAGAGATGATCCACCAGTTGTTGCGGCGAGAATTGGTTTCAGTCATTGTGTTCTCCTTCTGACTCTGGGGTCCCCTGCGTGATTTTCGGCGCCGACATCGAAGTCGATGATGAGTCCTTCAGAAGATCTATCGAACGAAAATCAATAATCCCTCAC
>JAOZPW010000161.1 GCA_029932545.1 Thermoanaerobaculales bacterium
AGGACCGCCCCTTGAAAAAATGACCTCGGCGGCCTTCGGCTCAGCCCGGAGACTCGGCCTCCGAGGCGCTCCCCGAGGGTTGCCAGGTGTCGACTTTCTTCGCAACGACGGCCCAGTCGAGAATTCTGCCCGATGAAGAAAGTCACACCAGGCACGCCCCGTCGGAGAGGGACGCTCTTGAATTTCCGGGAACTGACAGCTGAGAGCTGAGAGCTGAGAGCTGCGAGCTGAGAGCTGATAGCTGATAGCTGATAGCTTCTTTACCGCTTCACTCCCGATTTCAAAAGCAGCGTCTTGGGATTGAGCAGGATGTTGAGGTCCTTGTTGACCACCTGGTCCTGATCCTTGATCACATGCAGTCTGATCCGGTTGTCGTGGGGATCCAGGCTGAAGGCAAGGTCCACGAAATCTCCGAAGCTCTGAGCGTCGGCCGGCAGATGCCCGGGCTCGGGTTTCGGATCATCACGGTGAGTCCTGTAGGCCATCCACATCTCAGCACCAACTTCCCCGGCTATCGCCCGGAGAGCCTTGATCGTCTCGGGTTTCAGATTGGCAGAATCCAGCCGATCGAGAATGATGACGTCGGGCGTGAAATCCATTGCCGACTGCAACAGATCCAGTGCCTGCCGTAGACGGTCAATCGAGAATGCGCTGCCGGCGTAGGTGTGGATGTGACGGTGTCGCTCAACTTCCAGCTGAATGGCCGCCCAATGCTCCAGTTTTTTCTCGCGCCTGAGCATCTCCATCAACAGATCGTCGTACCAGGTCCGAACCTTGTCTACACTCCGCTCCAGCGAAATGTGGAGTACCTTCTGGTCCGACAAGAGGGCATCAATTCCAATACCGACGATGAAGGCAGTCTTGCCGACACCGGCTCTCCCCAAGACCAGGGCCAATTTCCCAGGACCGGGCCCAGGATGACCATCACGCTCGAGAAGGGTCCTCGGGGACCTGCGCAGTCCAAACATCAGATTCGTCATGATCCGTCCTCCTGACCTTTGTTGCTACCGTACTCTTTCAGCAACTCCTCGGACACTTCACGCGGCACCGGGGCGTATCTCGAAAATTCCATCGTGAATTCAGCCTTGCCCTGGGTCGCCGATCTCAGATCGGTCGAGTAGCCAAACATCTCCGCAAGCGGCACATCTCCGTCCACCCTGGTGAACCCACCGTCGTCGGCGGATCCGGCGATGACGCCGCGACGCTGCATCAAAGAGCGGTAGATCGCACCCTGAAATTCTGCCGGACCCTCAACGGAGACCCGCATGACAGGCTCGAGGATGCGCGGCTTGGCCTTTTTGTAACACTCCCGAAAGGCGGCGTGACTGGCGGTCATAAAGGCCATGTCCGACGAATCAACCGCGTGGGAATTACCATCCTCCAGAATAACGCGAACACCGACGACCGGGAAGCCGATCAGGCCACCCTTGGGCAGGCCTTTTTGGAAACCCTTGTCACAGGCGCCGATGTACTCCGTCGGGATCCTGGCGCCCCGGATATTATTGACGAACTCGTATTCGCCCTCATCATAGGGCTCGAGATAACCGACAACCTTCGCGTACTGTCCGGAACCACCGGTCTGCTTCTTATGAATGTAGTCGAAATCCGCCCGTCGGCTGATGGCCTCACGGTAGGCGACCTGAGGCGCCCCGGTCTCGACCTCGGCGTTGTATTCACGCCGCATTCGCTCGATATAGACCTCAAGGTGCAATTCACCCATTCCGGAAACGATGGTTTCGCCGCTCTCCTGGTCCAGGCCGACCTTGAAGGTCGGGTCTTCCTTGGTGAAGCGGGAGAGGGCCTTGCCCATGTTGGTTTGAGCCTTGGAATCTATCGGCGTCACCGACAGCGAGATCACCGGCTCGGGTACATACATCGACGTCATGGCAAGCCGTGGACCCTCGCCGACGAAGGTGTCGCCCGTATGGCAGTCGATACCGAACAGACCGACAATGTCGCCGGCATCTGCCGACACGATATCTTCCATCTTGTCGGCATGCATGCGAACCAAGCGGCCGATCTTGATCTTCTTGCCGGTTCGGGTCTGCCAAACGGTGTCACCCTTGCTCAAGGTGCCCTGATAGACCCGGATGAAAGTCAGCTGACCATAGCGGCCCTCATCCAGCTTGAAGACATAAGCAACCGTCTGCTTTGTCGTATCGGATACCAGTTCCATCGGAGCGTTGTCGTTATCCAGGTCCACCGCCTCGATCGGAATGTCATCCGGACAGGGCAGGAGCGCGATGACGGCATCCATCAAGGGTTGCACACCCTTGTTCTTGTATGCGGAGCCCATCAGCACCGGCGTCAGCTCCAGCGCCAGCACTCCGTTTCGGACCGCTTCGTTGATCAGCTCGGGTGTTGCCTGATCTTCCAGTGCGGCCTCCATCAACTTGTCTGAGAACATGCTGGCGGCGTCTATCAGCTCGGCTCGGGCACCTTCGGCCTCACCGAGCATCTCGGCGGGGATGTCGGTGATCTCCATCTCTTCGCCATTCTCGCCGTGGAAATAGATCGCCTTCATCTCGACCAGGTCGACCACGCCCTCGAATTTCTCTTCGAGGCCGATCGGCAACTGCATCAAGACCGAGTTGAGGCCCAGCTTGTCACGCAAGGCTGCGGACACCTTCTTCGGGTCGGCGCCGGATCGATCGCACTTATTGACGAAGGCGATGCGGGGCACCTTGTAGCGCTTCATCTGCCGGTCGACCGTGATCGACTGCGACTGAACGCCGGCCACCGCGCACAAGACCAGGACGGCGCCGTCGAGCACCCGAAGCGCCCGCTCGACCTCAATCGTGAAATCGACATGGCCCGGGGTGTCGATGATGTTGACGTGGTGGTCCTTCCACTCGACGTAGGTCGAAGCGGAGGTGATGGTGATACCGCGCTCCCGCTCGAGCTCCATGTGATCCATGGTCGCTCCAACACCGTCCTTGCCGCGGACATCGTGGATCGCGTGGATCTTCTGCGTATAGAAGAGGATCCTCTCGGTCAACGTTGTCTTGCCGGAGTCGATGTGGGCAGAAATGCCGATGTTGCGGACTCTTTGAATGTCGATACTCATACTGTCTCACCCGCGCGGTCTCAAGGCCGCACTCCATAATTAATTATCCATGGTACCCGGCCTCCGAAGGAACCGCCACCGGCGAGCTTGAATCAAAAAAAGCGGCACGGAGCGAGACTCATCGTCTCAAACACGCCGCACCCGGTCAATAGCGTACAACTCCGCCAGTCAGATGTCAATTCAGCCAGGATTCTGCGGCACAGAGGTTGGAGCAGCTCCCAGAAAGGGACGCCTGTCTCGACCTCTGTGCCGCAGAATCCTATTGCGCTTCGCGCATCGGAGAGACAGGGGTTTTCTTTACTTCATTCTCAGCGATCCGCAGGATCGGGTCTACGGTTTCCATCAGAGCTCTCTAAGAAAGTTGGCCGCCCGGCGCAACTGAATTCCATCCACCATTCGTTCGTTGTGGAGATTCTTGACGACCTGCGCCGCTTCCAGCCCGTACTTTTTGTGGAAGTAGCGAAGCGAGGGGTTGATGCCGGCATCGGACAACTTGACCTCCACTATCACCTTCGGCTGATCGTCCTCGACCATTACAAAATCAACTTCCTTTTTCTCTTTGGTCCGCAGGGACTGCAATCGACACCGTTTCCCCTTGGTATCTTCGGTTTGATTCAGATTCTTCAAAAGGCCCGTTGCAACAAGATTTTCCAAACGAACCCCCTCATCTCCTTTGACCATTCCGGTGTCAAAGAAGTAGATCTTGGGTTCTTTGAGCAGGGATCGGCCGATATTTCTATGAAATGGGGTGACCCGAAAGACGATGAAGAGGGACTCCAGGATTTCTACATAACGTTTGATCGTATTGGGAGCACAATTGACATCCCTGGCCAGGGAAGACCAAGAGACCGGCGAACCGACACGGCGCCTCAGTAACTCAAGGGTGAGTTGTATGGCCCTGAAGTCGTGAATTTTTTCAAAATCAAGAATATCGGTACGGATCAGGCCGTCAATGTACTGTTGCCGCCAACGATTGGCATCATCATCGGACTCGGCAAGAAACGGCTCAGGAAAACCACCCCGCACCATCAGTGCATCCAGGTCGTCATCAGTGCCATCAGGGAGTTCCGCCATGGAAAAAGGGTGAAGACGATGCCTGAAAAAACGGCCGGCCAGTGAATCGCCACTCTGCCTGAACGCTTCCAGCCTGGCGCTCCCAGTTACCAGGATTTGCTGATGCGGTGGCTTGACATCATAAATACCCTTGAGAAAATTCTTCCACCCTTCCATCTTGTGGAGTTCGTCAAGAATCAGCAATCTCGTATCGGGGAGCCATTCCGCCTTGTGGATGATGTCACGGTGGGAAAAGCTGTCATAGTTGAGGTACACCGATTGCCTGACACCTTCGGCAATCGAGAGAGCCAGACTTGTCTTGCCCACCTGGCGCGGCCCAGTGATGAAAACCATTTTCCGAGCCAAATCTCGAACGATAATGTCATGCTGAGAACGTCTCATGTCGTAAATTTCGCACCAGACTGCAAAAAAGTCAAGACTATTCCGCAAACTATTGCGGAATAGTCGGGCTGGTCCGGTCTTCTCACCGGTTATCGTCTCGAGGGCGCGTTCCCCTACTCCCAGTCGAACGGCGCGACGAATCCCGGTCGCGCCGGGATGAACAGGGGATCGTTGAACGCCGGGATGCCCGACTGTGGATCAGGGGCAAAGACCACCGAGGCGTAGGCGAAATAGGGAAGGTCGGAATCCGGGGTCAGACTGATGAGGAACGCTGCCGAAGGAAGGTCGGGATGATCCCCAAATATCCCCGGATACGTATATATCTGCTCAGAATCCCAGCGAAACTGCAACCAGCCGTAGGGAGGCAGAATCTTAGTAAATGTATCCCGTTCACCAGAATCCGGAAAACCCGGGGGTGCAAGTTCACGAGACGATTCCACACCCGGCCATTCCCCAAACGCCAAGGCCACGCCGTCAAGAACCAATGGCTCCGGATTGGGATTGACGAACCCGATATTGTTCCGATAGTAATTCCAGTTCTCCCTTGGAACAAAAGTGCACGGGATATTGAGGCAACCCCCGAGCCAGGGCAAATGGGCCGGACCGATCAGTGGTTCGCCATCTGTCGCCATCAGCTGCCCCTGGCCAAAAGGTGTAGCCTCCCACATCGTTCCCCTTGAAACGTCCGCCACCCTGGCGTTGACGATGACCTCACCACCCTCAATTTCGAGGGCTACGCCCCCAAGTGTTGCACCCGTTCCCACCAGAAGGTCCGCCCCGCTAAGTCGGAGCATCCTGGCGTAGCGTTCCGGTCTCACCATTTCCCATGTCGGCGCCGTTACTGGGTCATCGGCGAATCCGCCATCCTCAAGACAGACCCATAGTCTTCGAATGGTCGGGTTATCGTCTGGGTCCATCTTGATAATCTGAACCTCGGTGGCCCAGACACTACCGTTGACACCCTGGACATTGTCCGACACGGCCGGTAAAACGATCGTCTGCTGGGCGGATACGACACTGCAAGCACTGACGACAAACATCGCGACTGCCGCTTTAACCACGAATACCTCCATCAATTTACACATTGCCGATCATATCAGCCCGCTGAGTTGCACCAAGGCGCTCATGATCCCATTCCCGAAACCAACGGCCTTGCCAGTATCAAAAACAATCCCTTTGCGCCCCCTTTGCGCTCTTCGCGCTCTTTGCGGTTCAATTGTGTTCTTGATGCCATTCTCATTCCCAATTTTGTGCCTCTTTGTGCCTCTTTGTGGCTATTCTTCCCTCTTCGTGGCCTTTGCCTTGAGCATTGCCAGTACTCGGCGATCAGCCCCGCGGATTGGGACTCCGCCCGTAGAACAAATCGTCCATCCAAAGCATGGCTCGCCGTGCGGCGCCGGATCGGGCGATGGCCCAACGCACGACATTGTGGGCAGCATTGTCGGGGTGGGAGTAGGGGCAGACGCTCATGCACCGACCGCAGTCGGTGCCGATGACATTCCAGTAGCGAAAACAGGTGTCGGGATCGATCGCCCAGCGGAGCCCCTCGTCAATCGGCTGCCTCTCACCACCAGGAATCGCGCCGACCGGACAGGTATCGGCACACTTGCGACAGATGCTGCAAAAATCGAGGACCGACCGATCATCGCCAGGCGAATCCGCCACCAAGGGCACATCGGTGGTGACAATACCCAGGCGGACCCGGGGACCGAGGCCCGGTGTCATCAGCAGTCCCATGCGGCCGATCTCTCCCAGTCCCGCATCCCGTGCAACCAAGGGCGCAATCACCCGGTAGTTGCCGTCGATGTGGGCCCGTGCATTCCAGCCGCAACGGCGAATGGTCGACGCCAACTGCACGGCGATCTTGGCCGACTCGACGTACTGGTGGGCCGATTCAACGATCGCCGGCGCCCCTGGGGCGTGGGCAACGGCGGTGTGGTCCATCTCGACTGAAAAGGCGATCGCCCACCGATGATCCAAAGAGACCGGATCGCCCCAGGTCCCTGTACCCCGCCCGATGTTGCTGTAGATGTGATACGGCTCGAGTCGGGTCACCCCCACCGTCACGGCACCGTTGGAGAGAGCCAGGTTCTTCAGGCGATCGACCCAAACCTCGGGTTCAAGCACCACTTGGTGGGATGCCGGCTCACCGTCAACCTCGGGGTGGAGAGCTTCGCACAGGTCAAACGACGCGTCGGCCGCGGCGAAAGCCACCTCGTCCGCAAACTCAGCATCAGGGGAGAGCAGGCCCGGAAGCGCACGGGTACGGTCATCACCCGAACGGTGTTCCGGATGCACCTGGTAGTAGGTCTCGAACTCCGGACTGCCCGGCGTCAACCGGGCACGCGCAAACATGATCACTCGCTCGTCGAGCCTGCGGGAGGGCCGCCCGCCCAGCGAAATTGTCCGGCCGATCGGAAGGAACCACATCAGCACGGCCGACACGAGAGCCAGGGTCATGACCCCCAGGATAACTCCCGGTATCGGTGCAGGAAGGACCGCGGCCACCGCCACGAGGGAGGCTCCCAATACAGCAACCACAGCCGCCACAACCGGGGCCCGCCGCTCCCCCTCACGAAGGAAGACCACCGCAAAAACTCCAAAAGCAACCAGAATCATGGCGGCGATGGCCATCAGCACGGTTGGGACTACGGTTTCCATCTCGAAGAACCGTAGCACGCGATATCGCCACAGCGAAGGAAACCAAGAGCACCCAAAACCTCAAATCGGGACGTGCCGTCTATGACTTTCTCCTCAAGCAGACCATCAGGTGACGGTGTCGTTGCGGTGAAAGTCATAGGGGGCAATCCACGGCGAGCGCCTCCGCAAACGAATCTCGGCCAACGCCGCAGGCCGCCGAGGCCATTTTCCGGAGGGGCGAAAGCCTCCTGATTCCTGAAACGACACCCCTCCGGGAAATGATCGAGCGGGAGGGTGCCTGCACCATCCCGAAGGCCGGGGTTGAAACCCAGCGATCGGAACCGTTGTGGTAGCGTGCTTCCAGTATGCGTAAAGTTGTTTTTTTCAACAAGTTGTGGTTGCTATAGAAATCGCAGGCAAGATGCCTGCGCCACAATAAGCCCTGATCTCGCAATTTTTGCAAGAGGCTGAGCTGAAAGCTGACGGCTCTTACGCTACAGTGCCACCATGGACGTCATCTACCTGGACTTCAACGCGACCACGCCCTGTGACCCTCGGGTCGTCGAAGCAATGCTTCCCTTTTTCAGCGTGGGGTTCGCCAATCCGGCCAGCCGTCAGCATGGTCCCGGCCGGGCGGCCTTCATGGCGTTGGAGAACGCCCGCAAGACCGTCGCTCAGTCGATCGGCGCACGCTCTGCCACCGAGATCATCTTCACATCAGGCGCAACCGAGTCCAACAATCTTGCTCTCACGGGCGTGGCGAACGCCCCAGGCACACGAGGCCGCCACCTGATCACCCAGGCCACCGAACACCCTGCTGTTTTGGAAGTAATGGCGCACCTCGAAACTCAAGGGTGGCAACTGACAGTCATTGGCGTAGACGGAGACGGCCGGGTCGACCCGAAAGCCGTCACCGAGGCCTGCAGACCCGACACCGTCCTGATCAGCATCATGCTGGCCAACAACGAGACCGGCGTCATACAGCCCATCGCAGAGATCACCGAAGCCGCGCACTCCCACGGAATCACTGTCCACTGCGACGCGGCACAAGGACCCGGCAAGATCCCGGTCGACATTGGGAGTCTGGGAGTCGATTTACTCTCGCTGTCGGGACACAAATGCTACGGTCCCAAGGGCAGCGGCGCCCTCTTCATCCGAAGGAAGACGCCGCCCCTGAAACTCCAGGCCCTCCAGTACGGGGGCGGCCACGAACAGGGTCTGCGCTCGGGCACCGTCAATCTCCCGGCCGCCGTCGGCCTTGCAGCAGCACTGCAACTTGCCGGCGATCAGCTGGATCGGATGACGACCGATGTTGGCGCCCTGCGCGACGCTTTCGAACACAGCCTTGTGGATTTGGTCCCGGGTGTCGTCATCAACGGCGCCGGGGCGCCCCGCCTGCCCAACACCTGCAATGTCGCCTTTCCCGGCGTCGACGGCGAGGCGCTGATGACTTCTCTTCCCGACCTTGCCGTCAGCTCGGGCTCGGCCTGCGCTTCGGTTCACCCGCAAGCCTCACAGGTCCTGCTGGCGATGGGACTGGGCAAAACCCTCGCCTCTGGCGCCCTGAGGATCAGTCTTGGAAGAACGAGCACCACCGAAGACGTCCAGCGTGCCGCCCTGAGAATCGCCGAGGAAGTTCAGCGCCTCCGGAAATAATCCTCCCTCGTCTCCCCTGCTCCCCCTCTCCCCCTCTCCCCCTCTCCCCTGCTCCCCTGCTCCCC
>JAOZPW010000162.1 GCA_029932545.1 Thermoanaerobaculales bacterium
GCCGCTGGTCAGGGCGAAGAGCCAGGGCAGAGTCGGGAAAGCGCCGCCACTCCACTGGGGTGACCCGTCGGGATACTGGAGCGCCGCCCCTGCAATCCCGAGGTGTTCGTCAATTTCGAAGGCATCAAACATCGGAGGGAGCGACCCTGGCTTCAGGGCAGCATCGCTGTTGAGCAAGAGCAGGATCCTGCCCTGGGCCTTGCAAAGACCTCGATTGGCCGACGCCGAGAACCCCAGGGATTTATCGTTTCGAATGACCGTTACTGCGGGATGTTGTTCGGCAATTGATTTCAGGGTTCCATCGGACGACCCATCGTCGACGACAATGATTTCGATGCCTGCCAAGCCTTGGGTCACTACTGAAGCCACTGCCTCCAACGTCAACTCCCGTGTGTTGTGAGTCGGAATGACAACCGAGAGGTTGGGAAGGGAAGGTGAATCCGGCATTGAGGCTGCCATTGTACTTACTCATCCTTCATGCGCGAAGCGCATCTCTCCCGGAGACTGAGGGGCAAAGGTAGCAGGACACTCTCATTATCGTGCGCATTGTTGGCGTTTGCACATCAGTCTCCGGGAGTGGTGTAGAATTCGCCGGTGATAGACAGTTCGACTACCGTCCTGGTCAATGCCGCTGAGCATCGAGTCGGAACAATTGAGGAACTGCGGGACCTGGCTCGGCACAGCCATTTGCTGGCCAGCCTTGTTCGCAGGGACTTGACCGTTCGTTATAAGCGTTCGATTATCGGGTTCTTCTGGACGATGCTCAATCCCCTCCTGCTGATGATCATCTTGACCATCGTTTTTTCGACGATCTTCAAGTTTGAGGGGATCGAGCCCTATGCGGTCTATTTCCTTTCCGAGTACTTGGTCTTCGGGTTCTTTACGCAAACGACTGTGACTTCGATGACCAGCCTGTCGTGGAACGGGGGTCTGATGAAAAAAGTCCGGGTTCCGAAGTCGATTTTTGCGATTTCGACGACGATCTCCGGCCTGGTCAACCTCTGCCTGGCATACATCCCGCTGTTCATCATTATGCTGGCGTTGGATGCACCGATTCGTCCGGCAGTGTTCTTTCTGCCGGTTGCCTTTTTGATCATCGGAGTCTTCACTCTCGGAGTGTCCTTTTTTCTATCGGCATTGGCCGTGTATTTCGAGGATGTCTCTCACATGTACCAGGTGGCCACGATCGGCTTGATGTATATGACGCCTATCATCTATCCGATCTCGATCATCCCCTACAAGTTCTTGTGGCTGGTACGGGGCAACCCTCTGACCCACCTCTTCAAGTTGGCCAGGGATCCCATTTATCTCGGTCAGCTTCCTGCGATGCATGTCATTCAGGCCAGTTTGATCTCTGCAGTGGTTTCCCTGGTTGTCGGGTGGTTGGTCTTTCACCGTTTATCCAGGAATTTTTATCAACACTTGTGAGGCACCGTGAACGAAGCATCGATCCAATTTCGGAAGGTCTCCCTGGACTTCAAGCTCGCGAACCAGGGGGCCATCACGTCGTTCAAGGAGTGGGCGATCAGGCGGCTGACTCGAAAGCTCAGCTACCGGAAAATGCGGGCTCTCGACCATTTGACGTTTGACGTCCCCATCGGCGCCACTCTGGGCGTGGTCGGCGATAACGGCGCGGGCAAAAGCACTCTCCTGCGGATTGCCGCAGGGATCCTCCAACCGTCGGAGGGTATTGCGACGATGCGTGGCGAGATCTCCCCGATCATCGAATTGGGGACCGGGTTCGAGTTTGAGTTGTCGGGCCGCGAGAATATTTTCTTCAATGGCGCCCTGCTGGGACGGTCCTGGAGCGATATGAACGACAGGGTCGATGAGATTGTCAATTTCTCGGAACTCGGTGAGTTCATCGATCAACCAATCCGGACCTACTCAACCGGGATGATCGTCCGCCTTGCATTTGCGATCGCCACAACCGTCGACCCCAGTATTTTGTTGCTCGACGAAATCCTCTCTGTCGGCGACCAGCGCTTCCAAACAAAGTGCAATCAACGGATGTTGGGTTTTCAAGAGCGTGGTGTCACAACGGTCCTGGTTTCTCATAGCCTGAGCGCCATCGAGAAGATCTGCAGTTCGTGCCTCTGGTTGGACCATGGACAGCTCAAGGCCTATGGTCCGGTGGATCAGGTGATTGCCGAGTATCTCGTCTGTGTTGAGGCCCAAAATAAGGGGCCCATTCCGGGTGGGGCCCCGGCGCGCGCCACCGGGTAACATGGATAAACCGGCCCTGTCGGTAGTGATCCCGACCCGCAACCGGCGGTTGGTCCTTGGGGTGACATTGACGGCTCTGAACGACCAGACAGGCATGGGCGGGACGTTTGAAGTCATCGTCGTTGACGACGGTTCGGAGGATGACACAACGGAGTGGCTGGCCTGCCAGACATTTGAGGCTTTTGAAATGAAGACCCTGAGAACCGATGGCATCGGACCGGCAGGAGCCCGGAACCTCGGCATTTCTCAGGCTCAGGCCGATCGAGTTCTCTTGCTCGGGGACGATACCATCCCTCAACCGACAACCCTGAAGGCACACCTGACCCTGGCGGGAGGTCGTGATATCGGAGTTCAGGGACGCATCGATTGGGATCCCTCGCTCGAGATCACGCCCGTCATGCACTTCCTGGCGCCCGAAGGTCCCCAGTTCTGGTTCAAGGGCCTCGGCAGCGGTGACCCGGTGCCATTCACCGGCGTCTACGGATCAAACCTCTCAGCACCGACAAAGTGGTTTCTCTCGGAGCCCTTCGATGAGACCTACCGGAGCGCCTGCTTCGAGGACACCGAGCAGGCCTGGCGCTGGTCACGGCGTGGATGGGGCGTTGTTTTTGGCGACCTGGCCGTGTGTTATCACAGGCATCACTACGAGAGCCTCGATCCGGTGATCAAAAGGCAGCGCCGGGCCGGCGTTGCGACGCGGCATACTCTGCGAAAACACCCGCGTTTACTGTGGACCCTGTTTCTCCAGCCTTTGATGGTCGGCGGATTTAAGGCAGTTGAAGTTGGTGGAAAATTCCTCTTTGGCCGGGCCACGTTTGCGGATCGGGCTGATCTCAGATGTCGCTTGGCGTGGCTGGGGGGGCTGTTCACGTCGATCACTCGGTGACGTAGCCCAGGGCTCTCAGTTCTTCGATTGTCTCGGTGGAAAGTTCCTGCGAGCGGTCGTTCGTGATATTCAGGTGAGGCAGGCTGTCCCGCCATGCGTCGAGTTCGGCGTAGAGCTGGTCCCCGGTAGCCGGGGAAAGCTCGATGACGTTGCGCCGCTCGGTGGGGTCTCGTCGGAGGTTGAAGAGTTGGAGTTTGTTTGCCTTCGTGTTGTGGATCAGCTTCCATCGTGGCGTTCGCACGCTGTAATAGAGCAAGGTGTACTGGGCGAACGTTCGCTGGTCCCGCCAAGAGTCTGGGGTTGAACGATTGAGAAGACTCTCCCCTTCCATGATATCGGTTGTCGGTAGACGTGCGGCTTCCAAGATGGTCGGCGTGATGTCGATCAGGCTGACCAACTGAGGATCGACAACGGCCTTAGCCACCATTGGGCCGATCAGAATCAGAGGAATATGAAGAAGCTCTTCGTACAGTGTTGCTCTATGGAGAAGGCCACCGTGATCACCGAATTCTTCGCCGTGGTCGGAGGTGATGATGATCAAGGCGTTCTCAAGGAAGCCGATGCTCTCCAGTTGGGCAAAGAAGGACTCCAGAACATCGTCCGTGTATCGAATTTCACCATCATATTGACTTTCGAGAAAATCAAAATCATCCGAATCCAGGACCTTGCTGGCTATCCCTTGTAACGGGATCAAGCTTTCGCTCGTGGGAGGGATGTCGCTGTGGTACTCGCCAAAGACCGTTCGGTATTGAGGCGGCGGCTCGTACGATGAATGGATTTCATACGTGTGATACATGGCAAAAATCGGTCGCCCATCCACCATTGCGGACCTGATCTGTTCGAGGAGCATATCGGTGCCCTGGGCAACGCTGCGGGCCTCGTCGGAAAAAGAATCGAAGCCTCGGGAAAAACCGAAGACTCCGGACATGTAGCCTCCACCGGTGACGCCAAGCGTATGCCAATCGTGAGCCTGGAGCATCTCCTGGACCAGTTCAACCTCGGCAGGAATCGTGTCGTTGCGACCCTCCGGAGTGCCGCCTCCGTATCCGACCCGGTGGGTCTCCTGGTACAGAGACGAGAGCATCGTGGTATGGGAGGGGGGCGTCCCGTGAGTGTTGACCGAAGCGTGGGAAAATCGGGTTCCCCGGGTGGCGAGCCGGTCCAAGAAGGGAGAGGTTGACCTGTCATACCCGTAGCATCCCAAATGGTCGGCTCTCAAGGCGTCCAGCGAGATCAGCAGGATGTTTGGCGGGCCTGGATCGGCAACTGGAGGTTCGGTTGCGCAGGCCGTGCCGAAAAGCAGAGCGCCCCCCAACAGGACGAGGCACCACCGGCTATTTGCAGTCAAACGTCGTGAAGAAATTCGATTCTCACCCAGTGGTAAATGCCCAGGCACTGGTGTCCCCGGTTTCGAATCCATCATGGAAGATGTCGCCCGGTGGGTCTTCATCGACGTAGACTGTCTCATGAGCCGTTGCCCCTCCCTGATGGGTTACGATGCCCAGATGATAGCGGGTTGAGGCGGGGGGCGCCACCACGGCTGAGCCCGTTGGATTCAACACGGCGCCAACGGCGTCGTTGGAGATCATTCCGATGAGGAGATCTCCAGCAGTGAGGTTCCAAGAGAGCGTCGACTGTTCACCTCCGGAGATGGCAATGGGATCGGCGGTGAGAAGAGACGTTGCCAGTGGCGCCTGAAGTACGACCTCGGCGATGGATAGATCTGAAGCGCCCGAGCAGGTTCCGCCACTCCAAACCTCCAGGAGGTGTGTGCCCGAGCCGGCCGAGAAGAAACCTGTATTTTCGGAACCTTGAGTCAATCCGGCCTGGTCGAGTTCGGCGCAACCGCCGTTCCATGACCATGCCAGGAACGACTCGGTCGATGTGGTTCCGTCTCCGGCCGCTGTTGCGCCGATAAGCCCCTCGGGTGTCGCCATCAGGGCCGCCGTCGTGATTGGTGAGACCTCGTCGATGTTAGTTCCCAGGAGGCTTTTCGGGGTCAGGGTCCCGCCGAGGTGATCGACGACCAAAGCATTCAACTCCGTGGCGGTGTGGGTACCTGCGACCAGACTGTCTCGATAGACGTTGTCCTCATAGGTATTGTTGTAGAAGGAGTTCCCGTCATAGGTCACCAGATTGAAACATCCGCACCCGTTGGAATCGGTCGCGTCCGAATCAAAGATCGGCAGTCCGATGTTGTCTGTGAAGGTCGTATCATTGATGGCTCCGGTAACGCTCAGGGAATAGGGGACTGCCGGCGAGGAATAGATCGCAGCGCCTTCGGAGGTGGTCTCCGTTCGGTTGCCGCCGGGACTCACCTCGTTGCGGACAAAGGCATTGCCCGAGAATGCGGCAATCTCCGAGCCGAAAATGTGAAGGCCGCCCCCTTCATGGTCGGCGGTATTGCCGGCAAAGGTCGTATCGGTAATCGACAGTACAGATCCCGTGTAAAACGAGGCGCCACCGCCGTGACCCTGGGAAGAACTTCCGGCGTTTGAAGGATCGGTTCCCGACGCCACCGAGTTCAAGATCATCGAATCCGTCATCGAGAGATCGACCAAGATGCCGTAGATCCCACCCCCGACGGCGTGATTTCCGATTAGATCGTCAACGCCACACCCTGTGATGGTAATTCGGTCAAGAATGACAGGGAGGCGGTTGGTCTCCAAAGATCCCATTTTGCAGCCAGGCGTGGAAGTGAACATCCGAACCGTATCCCCGGCCGAGAAGATTGCGCCGCCCCACTGGGCATTGTTGTTCTCGAAGAAACTGTCGGTAACCGACAAGCCCCCCGTCCGAATGTTGCTTTCATTCGAACAGGTGTCGTTGGAATGACATTTAATTGCGCCGCCCTGACCGGATGTTGATGTTTCGGCACGGCCGAACGCAGTGTTGTTTCGAAAGACTGATGATTCGACCGATATTGCCCCTCGGTAGGAGGAAAGGGCCCCGCCGAGTCCGCCACTATTGTTGAAAAACCGTGAGCTGTAGACGTACAAGGATACGTTGTTTTCGGCCATGATTGCCCCGCCTTCGGTCGGACTTGGGGGGCTGGCCGATGGGTGATTAAGGGCGGTGTTGCCGTCAAAGGTCGAGTTGGCGATAACGACTGTGGTCGGGGAGGCAACTGGCTGGGTCGAGGAGGCAAAATTACCCTTGGCCATGAGCGCCCCTCCTACAAAGGCTGCCTGATTGTTGAAGAAACGGGAATTGGTGATGTAGAGGCGTGTAGTTGTGCCTTCGAGTGCGTTAAATGCATGGATCGCCCCTCCGAGACCATTGTTCCGGTGACCGATGAGGTTATTGCGGTTGTTCGTGAAGACTGAGTTGTCAATATAGCCCGTCGAACCCTGGCCGATCAACATGGCGCCGCCGTGGTTGTCGCTGGTGTTGCCCGTAAACGTGCAATCGAAGAATTGGGCCACCGATTCTGCAGTCAACAATACTGCGCCGGCTGCTGCGCCGGAAGTTGTGCCGGGGAGTGCTTGATTGTCTTGAAAAACGCAGTCGATGAAAGTTGAGCGACCGCCGCGGGTTGTGATGCCACCCGCATCGAAGGTTGTCGTCTTGCCATTTTTGAAAACCAGACCCTTGAAGGTGACCCAACCTCCCGCTCCCGCTGTGTCGACTCGGTATTCGAGGATGCGCCCTACAGCGCCACCGTCCAAGAGAGCGGCGCCAGGTGTTGTGGCCTCAACTGTGAAGTGGACTCCTGGGTCGACAATAAAGAAGAAGTCGTAGGAGCCCGTCAGTGCGCTGACGGAGTAGGCACCGTCGGCCAATTGGATTAAATCCCCATCCTGGACATCGGCAAGGGCGGCCTGAAGTTGATTTGATGTGGAGACGGCAACCACACGGGGTGTGGCATTCGCCTGAAGCGCAATCAGCGCCACAAAGACGAAAACTAGAATCAGGTAACGGCGGGTGATCATGGGCGTTTCCTCACAGAGACCAACAGAGGAATGGTCCCTTTCATTCAATATACGTCATGAACAACAAAAAAAATGTGTTAAAGCTCACCATAGGGGGTAATGAGTAGCTCGAGGCGAATCAGATATCGAGGCATCGGGACCGAGTGCACAGAAGTTGACTCGGGCTCAACGAAAGGTAAATTGGTCACATGGTCTGGTTGAACGGGAGTTTGCAGTGACACAGCCCCACATCCTCTGCGATGCAATGCTGGGCTCGCTGTGCCGATGGCTTCGGTTCTTTGGCATTGACTGCGAATACGCCGGTGTCGAAGCCTCAGACGCCGAAGTCGGGGCCAGGGCCGAGGCCGAAGGGCGGTGGCTTTTGACCGCGGACCGGGAGTTGGCCGGCAGGGGACCGAGAACTATGCTGGTTCGCTCATTGGACCTGGAAGATCAACTGGTTGAGGTCCTGGGCCGTTTGAGGCTCGAGGTTCGGCCTGATCTGGAACTCAGCCGGTGCAGCCACTGCAATGGCTCCTTGGTCGAGCAGGCCAGGGATCAGGTTGGCGAAGACGTGCCCCCATACGTGCTGGAAACCGCCGAGCGTTTCAAACGTTGCGGCTGCTGCAGGCGTGTCTTCTGGCCCGGGACCCACAGTAAGAAGATTCTTGCCCGGATGCAGAGGGTGGTTGATCGACTGGATGAAGGATGAAGGATGAAGGTCCAACTTCCCGGGTTCCTGGTCATCCAGCCTTTTTCCCCGGTATGATCTCGGGCTATGGCAGACCGGAAGATTGATCGACTGGCGGAAATTGAAGAAATCCTGGGACATCGGTTTGATGACCGAGAGGTGCTCGAGCGGGCGTTGCGGCACGGCTCCGCCGACGAGGCTTTGGTCGAGGGGAGTTATCAGCGGCTCGAATTTCTCGGTGATGCAGTATTGGGCCACGCCGTTGCGCTGATGCTTTTTCAGGCATTTCCTGAGGCGGATGAAGGCATCTTGACCAAGATGCGGGCCCACCTGGTCCGGTCAGCCAGCCTTGCGGAGAAGGCGGCATGGCTGGGGTTGGAGGGTTGGGTTCGCATGAGTAGCGGTGAAGAGAGGCACCACGGGAGGGAGCGTTCGGCTTTGCTGGAGGACGTTTTCGAGGCCGTCATCGGCGCCCTTGTAATCGATGGGGGGTGGGAGGCCGCCTCAGCGTTTATTGAAGGCCAATTTCACGATGAGCTCGAGGCCTTGGATGAACGAACCCTGATACTGGCCGATGCCAAGTCCGCCTTGAATCAGGCGGCTCAGACCCGCGGGATCGATCTTCCTGTGTACTCGGACTATGGTGGCGACGGACCCGATCACCGTCCGCGGTGGGTCAGTTCCATTTCGTGGGACGGGCGAGAGATGGCCAAAGGTGAGGGGCCGACCAAGAGAGAGGCTCAACAACAGGCTGCAAGGCGCGCCTTGGCGCGTCTGGGGTTCTTGGAGTAGGGGAACCAGCTGGGAAGCAGGGGCGCCAGGAAGCTGGGATGCTGGGACTCCGGAAGCAGGGGTGCCCCTCTTCGACGGGATGTGCCGTACACAGCTTTCTCCCCCCGCAGACTCCCCGGTTACGGTTTTGTGGCGGGAAAAGCTGTGTGGGGCAATCCGCGGCGTACGCCTTGGCAATCGAGTCTCGGGAGACGCCGTAGGCCGCCGAGGTCTTTTCCCAGAGGGGCGGTCCTCCTCCCGAATCAAGAACCGCTGCCCCCTCCGGGAAATGCACCGAGCGGGAGCGACCGGCAGTCGTTTGAACCGCCGTCGATCTCAATGCGCTCACGAAGGCCGGGGTTGGAATTCAGGGGCTGGAACAGATGGCAG
>JAOZPW010000163.1 GCA_029932545.1 Thermoanaerobaculales bacterium
GGGCTCCTGCCCCGCAACGAGCGCCCCCTCGTTTCGCTCTTTTTGCAAGAGGCTCTTTGATTAAGTTTGAATTAAAGACGCGTGTCAGGTCATGGCTCACTGATCGACACTACTGCGTTTTTTCATTCCTTTTCGCGCGCTCTTTCATTAAAAATTGAGAATTCAAAATTTAAAATTTAAACCTTCTTCAACCAATCCGGGGTTTTCTTCGTCTCCAGGAAGGCCCGCACGCCCCTTTGACACTCGGGATGAACCCGCTGCTCGGCATTGGCCTCAGCAGCCAGGGCCAGAGCCTCACGCCAACCCATACCGATGGTTCGGTTCATCAGGGCCTTGGTCGCCGCCAACGCCGACGGCGAGGCCTTGGAACAGATCGACAGGGCCAGATCTTTGGCCCGATCGAGAGACTCACCTTCGTCGGCCAGTTCGTCTACCAAACCCAATTCGAGAGCCTTTGAGCCGTCCAGCATCTCCGGATCCAGCATCAAACGCCGCGCGACATGACCGGGGACTCGACGGCTCAAAAAGGTCGAGACCAGCGCCGGAATGAACCCGATCTTGACCTCGGTGTAACAGAATCTGGAACTCGGTTCCGCAACGACGAAATCACAGGCCGTCGCCAGACCGCAACCACCGGCAATCGCCGCACCATGCACCGCAGCCACCGTCAACTTGGGATGTGCCAACAACACGGCAAACAGCTCTTCCAGGCGACGGGAATCTGCAAGATTGGTCTCGGCACTCCCGCCTTCGGCCAGTAGCTCGAGAGCTGCCAGATCCGCACCGGCGCTAAAGTGCTTGCCCGCGCCGGTCAGGATGACTGCACGGATGCCGGGGTCGATAGCCGCACCCTCGAGGGCCGCCGTCAAAGCCGTCGCCATCTCGGGTGACAGTGGGTTGGCACGGCCGGGCTCTGTAAGGGTCAATGTAAGAAGGGGCCCGTCGGTCATACGCATAACGATGTCGTTCATGCCTGATTCTAACCCGTCCAATAAATCTCCCGACCGGTTACCATATGGCCATGACAGTGAACCGCCGATGCTTGACCGGTCTGGGGGTAGGAATGTTGGTCGGATTGATCGGCCTCGTGGCCTGGGTTACCAGAGCCGACCCCAGAGACCAGGTCGACCCGCAACGAAATATCATCCTGATTCTTGTCGATACTCTGCGCGCGGACCATGTTGGGCTCTACGGGTACGAGGAGAGACCGACAACCCCCAGCATCGATCGTTTTAGTCGCCGAGGCCGGTGGTTCGAGAACGCCTGGTCAACGGCGCCGTGGACAACGCCGAGCATCATGTCCTTGATGACCTCACTGTACCCGGCGGTCCATGGATTCAATCTGGAGGGGCATCGCTATGCCTCAGTTGTTCCAACCCTTTCGGAATCGATCCGCCCTCTTGCAGAGGTCCTCCGGACCAACGGCTACCGAACGATGGCGGTCACTGGAGGCGGTGGGGTTGGGAGCGTATATGGATTTGATCGAGGGTTTGATCGTTTTTTCGAACCGGATGTCGTCACCGGGGAGGATGTGAAAAGTGGCGTTGATCTCGCACTGCATTGGCTGAAATCGGTTGAAAGCGAACAGTTTTTCTTGTTCTTCCACACCTACGAGGTCCATCTCCCAAATACCCATATTATTTTCGCGGAGGGGGCTTCAACTGTGGATCAGGCTACCTCGGCCTACGATAGCGATCTGGCCTTCGCAGATCAGCACCTCGGTCGCCTTTTTGACACCCTTGAGACCCAAGGCCAACTCAACAACACCTTGGTCATCATCACAGCTGACCATGGAGAAAACCTTCATGACCGGATTCTCGCCGAGCGTCCAGTCGAGCACGGACACCACCTCCATGACGAGTTGTTGTCCGTGCCTCTGATCTTCGTGGCGCCGGGGCTGATTCCTGCTGGGGAAGGCATCCCGGGACCGGTTCAGCTGACCGATGTCATGCCGACGATCCTGTCCCTTGCCGGGATCGATCTTGATGGATTGAGTCTGCAAGGCACCGATCTGCGGGGCATTCTCCAGGACTGGGCGCCGAGTCTCGACAACCGGCCGATGTTCGCGGGAGCACCCCTCCAGGGATCCAGTTGGCACTCGATCCGCACATCCGACGCCAAACTAATGGTGACACCACAGGTCAACGGCACGAACTGGTGGAACCGGATCAACCAACCTGCTGAAGCCCTCTACCTTCTCGAAACCGACCCGCTCGAACGCACCAATGTTCACGACTCCCGGCCGGAAATCACTGCCGACCTCGAAGGAATTCTTCGGCAGCAACTGAAGGCCAATAACGACCGGCGGCACGAACTGGGACCGGTCAAGTTGGTGCCGTCTGAAAACGAACAGATGAAAAATCTGGTGGAGCTGGGCTACCTCGAACCGAAAGAGGAGTTCGAATCACCACTGCAGACCACGGCGCCTTTTGATGAATGATCCCAAGGGATCAAGATCAGGCCCAGGGTTAACCACTGGGAAACGACACTCCCCATCAAGGCGCCGATCGCACCAAAAGTCTTGAGAAGCATTACGGAAACCACAAGATTGACCCCGGCGCCCACCAGGCTGATGACGACGACAGCCCTCTCCCTCCCGGCGCCGAAGAGCCGATAGACGCGCGGAGCGTAGCCGAACACCGGCAAAACGAGTAATGCCCCAAGTACGAACCACGGCAGCCCCAATCCAAAGTGATAGATCCCATTGAGCAACACCCAGGCTCCACTGATGCCGACTCCGGTGATACCGACCCCGATCAACCACACCGATCGCGCGAACGCAGCAACAACAGCCTCCTTCGCCCTGTAAAGCGTCTTGGCGAAAGGCACAACCAAAAAGGCGCCGCCGGCCTGCAGCATGATGAAGGTGTTGACGATCACCTGATAGCGGCCGACCTCGGGGTCATCCAAAAAAAGATTGGCCATGTAGAGGTCCATCTTGGACTGGAGCATGCCGGAAAGGCCCAACAGGAAGAAGGGCGCTGCCGCAGCAAAATATCGCGGCTCGACGACGAGGCCAAATCCCATTCCGAGCCGCTTGATCAGAGTCAACAGCAGGAGCGAAGCTCTGACCAACGCTCCAACGGCCCAGGCCCTGATCACGGTCGAAGCTCCGAGGTCGGCCGGTTGCATCAACACCACAACGACGGCCGCAAAAGCCACCATTTCGATGGCGATCGCCGTCTTGAACCGGCGGGTAATCAGAATCGGGGCATCAAAGCTCTGAACGAGAAAGGCCGCCAGGATCCAGAGAGCCACCCAAACGAACGTCACTGGGTCGTGCCCCTGAAAAAGAACGATGAGCAAAGCCACCGGAAGAAAACGAGCCCGGGCCCACAGGGCCCCCTGCCACAGGCGGCCCATGGCGGCGGGTTCCTCTGCCGCCCGCCGTAGGAGCCAGTCCTTGTTGCCCCAGGACAAGAAATGGACCATCAGCCCCACAACAATTTGGGTCCCAACAAAGGCACCCCACTGGGCAGCACCATCACGGAAAACAACCACCAGCCACGCCGCCCCGAGATTTTCCAGGGGAACCATCAGGTGGCGCGTCGCATTGACCAGAACAATTCGACCGCGACGGATCAGGGCTGAGTTCATCACGGCGGTTATTGTGGCACGCCCATTAATTTCGACGGGCGACCACCAATCGTGGCTCAATCAACCGTCCAACCTCCCTGAGGCGCAAAGCCGCCGTTTTGAACCGGAATTCCCTGACCAAAAACGCCGGCGAGAGCATCGCGCGAACTCTCGCCTGGAAGGTAAAGAGTCGGGAGCGGAGGAGAGCCTTTTCGACCGGATGGGGCAACGCCTCTGTCCTCTTTGGAAGTTCGGCGAGGACCCCGTCGAAAACCAGGTCAAGGCCAAATTCGTTGAGTTCTCTCTCACAGGCGCCCGGGCCGACCCAGTCGACTGTCGCCTGGGGAATTCCAAAATCCGCGCAGCATCGTTCGTTGTATTTCATGATGGTCTCTCGCTGGACTCCCTGCCTCCAGATCGAATCCGAAAACAAAAACCTTCCACCGGTTTTGAGAACCCGGGCAACCTCTCTCACAACAGATCTCCGGACTCCCCTGTCGAGAATCGCCATGACCGATTCGGCAAAGACAACGTCCAGTGCCCCACTCTCGAACGGCCACGGGGATCCTTCGACTCCCTGTCGAATCTCGACCTTGTCCTGAACCCGGCAAAAGCCACACCGCCGCCGGGCACAGTCCACCATCGTTTCTGAATTATCCAGGCCAAAGAGAGGACGAACTCCAGCGGCGGCCATTCTGACAAGAGTTTCGCCTGTCCCGCATCCTAACTCGAGAACAGACTCACCTTCCGTAAAACTGAGAACGTCAAGCAGGGCCTCGGTCCCGCCACGACCCAGAGCATGGATCGAGCCGGCGCCGCGCCGACAGAGGTGGTCAAGAAAAATCGTATCAAGCGGTTCTTTCGCCATGGTCCCTCCAAGTTTCGCACGGAACAGCCCGGCCGGGACCAACTACAATGCACCCCTGAATGATGACTACCGAGTTTCAAACCGACATCCTGCTGTCCCACGGCTATTGCCTGGAGGAAGATCCCCACGAGCGGGAGGTGATGATGCCCTACCCACCTCTGGGGCTTTTGTACGTCGCTTCCCATCTCGAGGCCAAAGGGTTCGAAGTTGCGGTTCACGATATGACCTTTTCCTCGCTGTTGGAGTTTCAACGCCATCTGAACGAAGTACAGCCCTCGGTGCTCGGGCTCTACGGCAATCTCTTGACCCGAAGGCGGCTGCTGGAGATGATCCCCCTCGGTCGCAAGGCCGGCGCTACGATCGTACTGGGAGGCCCGGAACCGGCGGCCCACGCAGAGGAGTACCTGAACTGCGGCGCTGACGTCATCGTCTCCGGTGAGGGCGAAGAGACCATGGAAGAGTTGCTGCGGCACCTTCCCGATCACGGCCTTGAGGACCTTGAGAATATTCAAGGGATTATCTTCAAAGATTCCTCGGGAGCGACCATTCGAACCCCGGCCCGACCGCAGATCAGAGATCTTGACAACCAGCCCCTACCGGCCCGGGAAACAATCGACTTCGGACGTTACCTCAAGACCTGGCGCGAACACCACGGCCACTCGTCGGTGTCTCTGATTACATCCCGCGGCTGCCCCTTCACCTGCACCTGGTGTTCGCACGCAGTCTTTGGGCGCTCTCATAGACGCCGCTCACCAGAGGCGGTCGCCGACGAGGTCGCCCACATCGTTAAGACCTATAACCCCGACCGCCTGTGGTATGCCGATGATGTCTTCACCCTCAATCGCCCGTGGGTCCTTCGCTACGCCGCCGAACTCGAACGCCGCAACCTCCATCTGCCTTTCGAGTGCATCTCCCGAGCTGACCGGCTGACCGAAGAGGTGATCGACGCCCTGGCCGCCATGGGCTGCAGGAGACTCTGGATCGGATCGGAAAGCGGTTCACAGCGCATCCTTGATGCGATGAAGAGACTGACCGACGTTGCCGATGTGCAGGCCAAAAGCGCCATGCTGAAACGCCACGGTATCGAGGTTGGTATTTTCATCATGTTGGGCTTCGAGGGCGAGACCGAGGCTGATCTTGAGGCTACCGTTGAACACCTCAAGGCCTGCGACCCGGATATCTTTCTGACAACCGTTGCCTACCCGATCACCGGCACCGAATACCACGCCCAGGTGGCCGACCACATACATGCAGTTCGACCCTGGGAGGCTCGCACCGATCGTGACCTGATCGTCGAAGGACGCCACTCCGCCGCCTACTACCACTGGGCCACCCGGTGGATGGTCAACGAGGTCAAATATCACCAACTCCGGTGGGCAGGAGGGGTATCACCTCTTCGGTTGGCCCGCCATCGACTGGCAGCATGGCGCGGACGCTTGGGGATGCGGCTGACCAGCAACCATCGTGATCCCGCATCGGGACGAGATTGGGCAGCGAACGAGGTAGGCGCTCGGGGAAATTCGGCATGAAGATAAACTGCATTATTCTTTTTAACCCGATCTCCAGTGCCCGGCGAACGCCGGTGCTGCCGATGTCGCTCTTGGCAATTGAAGCCGCCCTGGAGGACCGCTGGCCGACCGTCATCATCGATGGCAACCTGGTCGCCAACAGCCTGGAAGCCCTCGAGACCACGATCGACAATGACGGGGCCGGCACCATCCTGGCAATCACCGTCATGCCGGGCCCACAACTGGAACATGCCACGCCGCTGTGCCGCGACCTCAAGCGACGGCACCCTGATCTGACCATCGTCTGGGGTGGTTATTTTCCCAGCCAACACTGGGAAGCCTGCCTCAAAGACCCAGCAGTCAATTTTATCGTCCAGGGTCATGGAGAGGCAGTGTTCACCTCGCTGCTGGAACACCTGGAAACCGGGAGACCCGAACTGGAGTCCATCGCCGGACTGGCCTGGAAGGACCAGGACCAGCTGCGATCGAATAACCGCCCTCCGGTCCCCCACCCCGCAAGACTTCCCCACTGGAATCTTGAGAGTGTGGACATCACGCGTTACCTGCGACCGACCTTCCTGGGTTCCAAGACCATCGGCCTTCACTCATCCTACGGCTGCCCCTACTTCTGCGCCTTCTGTGCGGTGGTCAACATGGTCGAAGGCCGCTGGATGGCCTGGTCGGCCGAGCGAACAGCAGACATGGTCCATCGCCTTCATGCCGATTGGGGCGCCGATGCGATCGAATTCAGCGACAACAATTTCTTCGTCGACGAGAAACGAGTCGTCGAGTTCTCTCGGCGCATCCAAGACCTCGGCATCAGCTGGTGGGGCGAGGGTCGGATCGACACGATGATGGACTACTCGGACACGACATGGCGGGCGATGCGGGACTCAGGGTTGAGGATGGTCTTTCTGGGCGCCGAAAGCGGCTCTGAAGAAACCCTCAAGCTGATGGACAAGGGCGGATCGGTATCACCGGAGATGACGCTTGAAATGGTACGGCGGATGCGAGAATGGAGCATCGTGCCCGAACTGAGTTTTGTGCTCGGCAACCCACCGGATGCTCAAGAAGACGCCCTGCAAACCATGGATTTCATTCGAAAGGTCAAAGCGGCCAACCCGGCAACCGAGATCATCCTCTACCTCTATACTCCGGTGCCTCTGGCCGGCGCCCTCTTCGACCAGGTCCAGGCATCGGGCTTCGCCTTCCCCGAAACCCTGGATCAGTGGATCTCCGGAGATTGGCTGGACTTCGCACAACGTCGCTCTGATTTATCGTGGGTTGGACCAAGACTCCAGCGTCAGATCAAGAATTTCGAGCGAGTACTCAACGCCTACTATCCAACGACCACACTGCCGTCGCTAACCGCCGGCAAGCGAAGATTTCTCCGCACCGCCTCGGCATGGCGTTATCACCTCAAGTTCAACGCGGCGCCGTTCGAATTGGCCGCCCTCCACCGCGTATTGCACTACCGGCGCCCGGAGACGTCTGGGTTCTAGCCCGACCTTCTCACCAATGATCTGCTGCGGCGCAAAATACGCAGCAATCTTCGACGTTTTCTTGAAATCGCTCAATCAACGTACCGCAAGTATGCCTGCGTCGGTCAAACCGCGAAAAACCCAGCATGGCACAGCGTCTCGGGCGTCTCGCTACGAAAACCGGTGAGAAGTGCGGGCTAGGAGGGTGTAGGGCATCCACGAAGGACACGAAGGCACACCAAGGAATTTGACCTTCGTGAATCTTGGTGTCCTTCGTGGATTATTTGTTCTCTTTGCGTTTCCTTTGCGTCTTGGCGGTTGAATTGTCTTCTCCTTCGACTCCGCCGGGCCGGGTTAAGATCAGAAGATGCAGGAACTCGAGATTCAGACCGCCCACAGCACCTCAAAAGTACTTGTCGGCCGCGACCTCTTGGCCGAAACTCCCCGGCTCGTTGATCAATGCACTGCCCTGCCCCAGCCACGGTCGGTGATCAGCAATACAACCGTTGGACCACTCTACGGCCAAGTCTTGGCCAAGGAACTGGCCCTCGATCCGTGTACTGAAATGCCCGACGGCGAAGAATACAAGGTCTGGCCTCAGGTCGGGGGTCTGTGTACCCAATGGCTGAAAAAGGGGCTCCATCGGTCGGACAGTGTTCTGGCAATCGGCGGAGGTGTCGTCACTGATACCTGCGGATTCGCCGCCTCGGTCTATATGAGAGGACTGCAGTGGATCGCTGTCCCGACAACCCTGTTGGCAATGGTTGATGCCTCGGTCGGCGGTAAGACCGGAGTCAACATGACCGAGGGAAAGAACTTGCTGGGAACATTCTGGCAGCCGTCTCTGGTCGTTGCTGACATCAATACGCTGGAAACCCTGCCCGAGCGGCAACTCCGCGCCGGCATGGCCGAAGTCATCAAGAGTGCATGGATCGGCGACCGGGATTTGCTCGACCTGATCGACCCCGAAAGACCAATTTCCGACCCTCTCTGGGAGGAATTGGTAATGCGAACGATCAAGGTCAAGGCCCGGATCGTAGAAGAGGACGAGCGAGAGGCCGGCGTTCGAAAGGCTCTCAATCTGGGCCATACCCTGGGCCATGCCTTGGAGGCGGCCACAGGCTACAAGCGTTTTTTGCACGGAGAGGCCGTCGCCTGGGGATTGAGGGCCGTCACGGCCATCGCGGCCGACCGGGGCCTGTTGGCCAGCCCGTGGAAGCGCCAACTGGACGCCGCCATCGATCGCCTCGAGCCCCTTCCGCCTATCGTCGGCATGGACCCGGAGAGAATCCTCCATTACCTGACCAAAGACAAGAAGAGCGACCATTCAGGCGTCGCCTGGGTCCTGCCTTCAGACGGCGGGGTCATCCTTGACCAGCGAGTGTCGATCGAGGAGATTCGGGAGGTTCTGGAAAACCT
>JAOZPW010000164.1 GCA_029932545.1 Thermoanaerobaculales bacterium
GATCAGCAAAGGCACAAACGGCAGGACGTACGGCGCCTTGATGATCAGAGCGAGGGCGACGGGAATCGAGCCCATCCATAGCCACGCCCCTGAGTCTCGCTTGATCGCTTCGGCCCACAGCCAGGCCATGGCGTGGGCAAAGAACAAGGCGCCATAATCGATGTGGACGGCCCGCGAATAGAAGAGGGCCAGCGGGACAATCATGGAGATCACAGTGGCAAGCCGGGCGGTCTCGCGGTCGGTGATCGTACGCACGAATAGAAACAGAAAGAGGGTTGATCCGATGAAGAAAATCAGGGTGACCCAGCGTGCAGTGATATGGCTCGGTCCGAAGAGGTGGTAGGCGACGGCGGAGACAGCTTCGGGTAGGGGAAACTCCAGAATCAGGGTCCTGTAGTTTCCCATCCAACAGACCGAAGGGTGCAGGAGGTCGATGCCGTCAGCGTAGAAGGCGTGGATGTATTGAGCGGTGTCGCACTGTCTCCAGGTGTGCGGGCTGTCAATCGATTCTCCCATATGAGGCGCCCGCAGCAGCAGGGCGCCAAGTATCAGCAGGATTACCATCGCGCTGCCGAGCGACGTATGGAACCGGTGGGTGCTGTTGTTCAGTGCAGTGTGTTCGACACCTTCGGAATCGTACCGGGCGAAGGGACCGGCGGCGATCAGGCCGAGGGGCAGCCAGAACAGCAGCCACGATGAGAGGTGGGGTTCGCAGACCAGTCGATGACCGTCAGGAATCAGGCAGAAGAGTCCGAAGAGCAGCAGAATCAGAGGGTCCCACTCGCCGTCTGTCCTGGCGTTTTTGTTCCCCCTCCTGAGACCCATGATGCTGACCAGGAGCAGAAGGGCCAATCCGATCATGCCTCCGTAGAACAGAGTGCCGATGAAGGCGCTGTGGGCATGGGGGACGGTAAATCCTTTGGGGAAATCCCCGGATCCTGGCGGGAAAACGATGTTGTCGTCGGCATTGATGCCTGCGCCGAAAACGAGATTATCGGAAATCTGATCCAGGAGGGTCTGCCAGATGTGGACTCGGCCGGCATCGCCGCGAACAACAAATCCCACAAGTGTTGGCCCGGTGGTCAAGGAGATACCGAAGACGATGATGACGACCGCAACCGCCGCGGCCAACGCCCGTCTGCCTCGATACAGAGCGATGCTGGCGAGACCTGCCACGATGGCCGCGAGGATCACCGTTCGGCCGCGGGTCAGAAAAATACCCAGACCGAGAAGGACTGAGGCTGCTGTCCACACGATCCGGGAGGTTTCCACCCGGGTTCGAAGTGCCGACCCCAGGGCCAGCAGGGCGGCAAAGCCCAGGGCCTGGGCGAAGAGATTGGGGTGTTCGAAGTGGATTGCCGAGTGCAGACGCCCGGGATGGTAAATCCGGCCGAAGAGCCAGGCAAATATCGATACCAGAGTGATCGAAGTTGCAGCGATGACGATGACCCGTCGAAAGTATTCGAGGCGAGACCGGTCGAAGAGTTGGGACACGCAGAAGGCGAAGGTGGCGGTTGCCAGTGCGTGCAAGCCGACCGTCTCCAAGGGGCGCTCGACGGGTGTCTGAGCCCAGAGCGCCGAAGCCGCAAGATAGGTGATGAAAATACCCGAGGCGAGACCCAGTGGACCAAATTCAAATGGTCTTCCAGGACGAAGAGCACAAAAAATCCAGAGTCCGGGCATGACCAGGAAGTAGAAGAAGAGGTTGTGGGGCGCGCTCGCCTGAGCGGTTGTCGAAGGCATGCAATACCAGCCGACAATGAAAGCCAGCAGAAGGCCGAATGCCAGTCGAGATCTGGTGTCGGCCGTCACTGGTCCATTCCCCAAAGATCGGCGTAGGCTGCGACGGTGTCTTCCAGGGCGTGCAGGATGAGCCCTGAGGTCGAAGGTGGATGACGCAAGATATGGGAGCACTCTGAGGCTAGATTTTTGGGCTCGGTGACCCGCCACCGCTCGGATGGTGCGGCTGTTCCGACCGGACCCGAAACGAGAGACATGCCGCGAGAGAGGGCCTCTGAAAAGACGAAACCCTGGCCTTCGAACCGCGAGGGGTGGAGGAGTACTCGGGCCTTTTTCATCAGGCGCAGGACTTCGGGGCGGGGGAGTTCTCCGGTGAAAACCAGGTGATTGGCCAGTCCGTGCTCTCGGGCCTCGGCTTCGAGTTGAGCTCTCAAGGGTCCGTCGCCCACCAGAACCGTTCGGTGCGTTGGGTTGTCCGCCGCAAGGCGCCCGCAGACGTCCAGCAGGAGCGACCACCGCTTGAGTTCGATCAGGGATCCGACCCCCAATACGTCGATCGGTCGTGCATTCCACTCGGGCAGCACCTCCGGGGGTGGGTCGATACCCCATGGGATGACGCGAGCTGCTGCTTTTCCGGATGACTGTTCGAGGGTCGCCGCGGCTCGATCAGAGATGGTGATCACTTGAGTTGAGCCGCGGGAAAGTCTTGAGAGATAACGATTGCTTGGCAGAACGTCCTGACCCATTGCCGTGACGCTCCACGGACAGGCCCAAGAACGAGTGATTGAGGAGGCCACCAGGGCGGCATCAGTGAGCCAGAGAGCGTGGACATGCGAGAAGGATTGTTCTTTGTGGAGCCTCCCGGCCAGCCTTCGGGCGCGTGCCAGGTCGATCAAACGCAGCGGCCAACGGTGATTGGCCCTTCCCAGGGCCCGAACTTCAATGCCGTGCCACCGGTATCTTCGTCTCTTCGAGGGGTAATGGAGAGCCAGGACAGTCACATCAAGGTCGGGGTATTGGACCGAGAGTTCGCGCAGCATCAACTGGAGGGGCGGGATGCACAGAGAATCCTGCTCGTCTGCAGGGAAGCCGGGCGTCAGCAGCAGAACGCGGTGTGGGGCCGGGGCTGTCAAGAGGCCGCCTCCGCACGAGGAAAGCCTGCTTGGTGGACGCAGTGCTCTTCGAAACGCCTGAGTGTGTAGAGGCCCCATGCCTCGATTTCCTGCAGCGAGCCGTGGTCCTCCAACCACCGGGTATTGATTCCCGGCGCCTGATTCTGCCACCGAGCGATGATGTCATCGGGCTGTGTCAGGAGGAATACCGGGCGCCCACCCTTGATCAGCATTCCCAGTGTGGCTTCGTTTTGGTCGAAGAGTTCGAAGGTCTGCAAATCGCTGTGGTGTTCGAAAGTCTGAGTGATCTCGAACGTCAGAACGATCGCATGGGCCGGAACCAATGCCTCGACCGAGTGCACCGTGTGGATGATGGCCCGGGCGGCAGAGGTGAAGCTCTCGATACGTCGGGCGCCCCAGGCAACTATCAACGCAAGCGACAAGGCGATGGCCACTCGTATCGCCTTGCCCAGGACCGGTCTTGGGAGCAGGGTCCATGCTCCCCACGCCGCAAGAAGAATGAAAGGTATCGCGTTGGTCAGGCAGAAGCGCAGATTGCGGAGGGGGAGGCCGACAAAAAAGAAGAATGGGACTCCGGCCCACAAAACCAACGTCAGTGAGCGGTAACGTTCGTTGTCCCGCCACAGTCGCCACAGGCCCCAGCCGGCCAAAGGACCCAGAAGCGGTCCAAGAAATGCCGGGTGGTAGAGAGGCGCCAGGTAGTAGAGGAGACCTGGCGCCTTGGCCGACAGAGTACCCGCCGGAATCTCGGGGATGGGGCCCCAGACGGCATTGAGGAGGTTCCAGTTCCGAAAATAGCTCGTCAGATCGAATGCCTGGTTGTGGAAAAGAGTGAAAAGGACTGCGCCTGACCCCAAGGCGGCGGCGAGGAGAGCCGGGAAGATATGACGCAACCGCCTGCCGTAGGCGAGACCTCTCAGCGCCGGTACCGCCAGGGCCGGTGCGACCAAAATGGAGGCCCACCGAGTGGCAACGGCGGCACATCCGAAAACCACGGCAAGAGCCAAGAGCCATCGGTGGCGGGGAGTAGTGGCAAATTCAAGAGCTGTCCACATCGAGAGGAGGATTAGTGCAAGAGCCGTGGCGTCTGACATGCTGACGATCGAACTGAGCACCGCCTGGCCGCCGATGGCGGTGAGAACGGCTGCGAGGACGGCGGCCCCGTCGCCTCCGGAGGGAAGGAGTCTCCGACCGACGAGATATGTCAGGGGTGCGGCCAACGAACCCATTACCAGGGACACCAGCTGCGCGGCAATCGGCACTCCACCAACCGCCAACGACATCAGGGCGACCAGGGCCGGGTAGCCTTGCGGCCAGTGAAAGCCCGGAGGTGCCGGAATGCCCTCAAGGAGGGTGGCTCTCAGCGCCATGGCCTGGTCAAAATAGGCGTAGGCATCCTGGCCGTAGAGGCCGTCAAAACCGGTGGCCGTCACGGCAAAAACTCGAACTATCAGGGCTCCGGCAAAGAGCAGTGTGGCTGTCCGCCAAAGCCATGCCGCCTGGGAAGGCAGTGCAGAAGTGTTCACGAACGCTCCAGATGGATCAGGGCATGATCGGAGATCGAACCCAGGAGTCCTCTCTGTTGGAGAATCTGGTCGGTTTTTGCCAGGGCGGCGAGAGTGCGGGGGTTACGGCCGGCCCAGGGCTCGAGGAAAGAGGGGGGAACGGCGAAACCCACGGGCACGACCCCTCGTCGCCGAAAGGCCGGTTCGAAGGCTCGAACAACCGCCTGAGGGCTGTGGTACCAGGTTGAGACCGACGCCTGACCGACCGCTGCCGAGATCGGACCGCCCCGGAGCCTTCGAAAAGCGCTACGTGGCCTGCCGCGAAGGAGAAAGTAGAGTGTTTCCCAGAGGCAGGCGCGGGGCATGACGACCAAGACGGTGTGGCTCCCAGTAGCGGTGACCGGGACCAGTTTTTCGGCCAGATTTTGAAGTCCGGCTTCGTCGATGCAGTTCAATGCGCCGAAGTTGGAAAATATCAGGTCGAACGGCCCCTCGAGATCGGAACAGTTCGGATCCTGAAGATCCAACGGGACGGTGCGTATTTGGTCGGCCAGTCCGTATTTCTCTGCCTTGGCGTCGGTGAGCTTCAGCATCGAAGGCGAGATGTCGGTGGCGGTGACGATATGGCCATTTTCGGCAAAATGGGTGGCGTCCTCGCCTGTACCGCAGCCGAGTTCCAGAATTGACATCGGTGCGTTGCCGAATACTCTACGATCGAGGTAGTGATGCACCGCCGATCGCTGGAGCCGGCCTATGCCTGAGTCGGTGAAGACCTGGTCGTAGCGGTCTGCTACCGAGTCGAAGGGTTGGTAGGTCATGCCTTTTCGAGTCGTTTCAGTCGGAGGCCCTCCACAAGGGCTGCCGGTCCGTGGAAGGCGGTGGCTGCTGCACTTCGGAGCAGACTTCGATTGAGGCGTCCGGGGTTTCTGGCCAGGGATCTGAGGCTTTTGAGTCCGCGTGCCGTTTGGAACCGGCGGTGAACATAGCGATGCAGCCGGCGGTAATACTGCGGAGAGAAGGTTCCCTGGTACATCAGCGCCAGGTCGCCCGAGTCCGTCCAGTTGGTTTTTTGGCCCATCTGCGCCTTGACGGTGTCGAAGAAGGGCGTGCCCGGCAGGGGGTAGGAGACCGAGATTCCGATCTCGTCCGGCAGCAATTCCAGGACAAGATTGATCGTTTTGTCGATGTCCTGCTTGTCTTCACCCAGGTAGCCGAATTGCAGGAAGAAAGCGACCCGAACACCGGCGTTTTTGAGGAGCCTTGTTGCCTCTCGGACTTGTTCGACCGTGATGCCTTTGGCCATCGCGTCCATGATTTTCTGAGAGCCTGATTCGACGCCCATCCACACCGTGTCCAGACCTGCCCGAGCCAGCGGATCGACGATCTCGGGTCTGGCCAGGAGATCAACCCTCGCCTGGATCATGAAGCGAATATCCAGCCGGCGCTGTTTGAGGCCGTCGGCAAAGGTCTCCAGCCAGTCGGCCCGCAGGCCAAAGATGTCATCGCAGAACCAGACATGTTCGAAGTCGTGGTGGTCCTTGAGCCAGGCCACATCCTCGACAACCCTTTCGGGAGAGTGCAGGAAGTACTGGTCGCCGTAGATCGGCTTGGCGCACCACGTGCAACTGTAGGGACAGCCTCGTGAAGAGACCAGGTTGAGGGACCAGTAGCCGTGGTGGGCGCGCCACATCTCTTCGTAGGGCGACAGATCGACCAGATCCCATGCGGGCCGAGGCAGAGTATCGGGCTCTCTGAGAGTTTTCCGTGGCGGGGAGAGCACGACCTGATCCTCTTCGAGGAGTGCAAGCCCGGGGATGGCCCCGAGATCGGCGTCAGGGTCGGATCCGATGGCCTCGACGATCTCACCGAGGGTGATTTCTCCCTCTCCCAGGATGATGGCATCAGCGCCGTGTTTGAGGTAGCGCAGGCGGTGATCGGAGGCGTCGGAACTGCACACCAGAACCTGGCACCCGGCCTCTTTTCCTGAGCGGATCATTTCGAAGGCCGCATCTTGCATCGTTGACAGGCACATCTTGGTCAGCCAATTGAATCCGTCGTCGTAGATCACCAGGATGTCGGGGCGACGCGTTTTCAGGGTGGAGCGCAATTCATCGGGGCCGGTGGCGAACATCGTATCGTGGAGGGAGACGTCGTGACCTTGCTGTCGAAGCCATGCCATGGCGTAGAGCGTGGCCAGCGGCGGATAGGGTTTGGCGGCCTTCCACTGCTTGTGGTCCAGGCGGAGAAAGTACGAGTGGGTGAAGAGGATCTTCATCGTTCCTCGAGGACAACGCCGTGCTGCCGGCCGAATTCCAGTATCCGTTGATCAAATCGCTCAAGGATGCGCGCCTGCAGGCTCTGGGGGTGGTGTTTGGAGACGTTTTTGGCCGTGCGGAGCGCCAGGTCGAATTCGGCGCCCTCGATGTGGCCGTATCGCTTGCGGTTGTGCTGTTCGACCAGGTTGTGGCAGCGATCGTCCAGGGTGTCGCCTCGTGGACCGGACAGGGAGTATTCGACTGCACGTGCCGGGGCGTTTGGAAGCCACTGTTGAGTCTTCACTGGAAACTCGGCCGTCCAGTTGGGTAAGAAGGCGCCGACCCAGCGGTTGGTTTTGAAGAAACGGTCAAACAGCGCGGCATTGACCGTCGGCATCAGCCAGGCGATCTCGGTCGCCGTGAAGAGGTTGTGGTCCGGAACCTCAAGGTGGTCTTCGGTCACCAGATAGTTGATGCAGAAGGTCCTGCGGGAGTTCAGCAGGAAGACCTTTTTGAACGCCATCAGGAAGACTCGGCATATCCACAGCCGGCCGGGAGCGGTGATGACGAAGAAGTCGACATCGTCGCCTCGGGCAAAAACGCCCTTGGAGATTGTTCCGCTGAGGGCGACGCCACGGACGAATGGAAAGCGCGCGATCAAACGGGAGCGCCTGAGGGCTCGGGGCATCACCCGTTTCGCCCGGGCCTCCGCCTCGACCCTCTCCTCGACAAGGGTCGGATCCCCGAGATGGACCCAGGGCCCGTTGCGGGTGATGAGCCCCTGGTCGAGGAGAGAACGCACCTCAGTTTCCAGTGCTTCCAGGTCAGGCCACTGGATCTCAGAAAAACGGTACAACTCTTCGATACGCAGAGGGAAACGAAAAATTCCGTAGTAGATCAGGGATCGCAGGATCGCCCGCCGATACCGGTCGGCAGCCGGTCGGGGTGGTGACGGCGCGTCATCGTGGGCGGTGGTGGGAAGGTGCTCAAGCATTGTTGTTGGGGATTGTATCGGGCCATGGTGAAATCTGTCCATGGGGATGGCGAGCAGGGACAGCGGCACCCGTCTTGCATCCGACTCATCGGAAGCGCAATAATGACCGCCATGACAGGAAGATCTGGACGATGGACGCCGCGATCGGTAACGATGGCGGTTGGGGCTCTGGGCATCGGGCTCGTGCTCGTCGTGTTGGCGGTCCTGGTGATTGTCGAAATCAGCTATCGTCTTCAATGGCCGGACCCCCACCGAGCCGAATTCAAGGCGTTCAATCACAGCCTTGATTTCAGTAAGCGGGAGGGCTCGACTCTCTTGGCCCTGGGCGATAGCTTCACGGCCGGCGCCGAGAGCTGGCCCTTTGCCCTCCAGGCAAATTTGGGTGAGGGATGGCAGGTTCTCAACGCCGGTGTTGGCGGAACGACCATCACCCACGCCGAACGGATTTCCAGGCTGAGATTCCGGCAGTTTCACCCTGATGTCGTCGTCTATCAGACTTATGTCGGCAACGACCTTCTCGACCTTCGGCATCCGCTGGAGGCGAAAGGCGTCGGTTTTGCCCGGCAGATCTACTGGAGGATCGTCGACTCGGGCTTCTTTGCTCCGTGGTTTCTCAACCACAGGGCCGCGGCTCTGGCGGCCCTCATGCCGTCCGACCCTGAAATTGTAGAAGCCGCTGTGGCCGCCCCCTTTGCGGTCGATAACTATTCACCGAGAGACCGGTGGCTCTCACGATTGGATCCCAACCATGTTGAACGACAGATCCTGGTTGAGGGTGAGGCGATGGAGGCTGCATGGCGACAGTACCGGAGGGGCCTGAGACTTCTGGTGGAGCGATGCCGAGTGAATGAGGCAGAGCTGGTGATCCTGGTCGTTCCCCATTGCATCCAGGTCGCGCCGGTCTACCGTGAACGTTTCACCGCGATGGGCGCCCGGTGGTCCGGCGCAAACATCCTGGACCGCTCGCCGGTTCCTTTCGTTGCCAGGGTGCGAGAGGCCGTCAAGGGTCAGTCTTCCGTTCGCGTTGTCGACGCCTTGCCGGCCATGCAGCGGGCGGAACGAAAGGGCATCCAGCTCTACTCAACCAACGATCCTCATCTGACACCGGAAGGGTCCGAACTCTTGGCGCAGATCGTGGCGGCTTCGCTCAGGAACGGTCTCTCAAAAAAAGGGCCGCACCCGCCCCCGCAGTGACAAC
>JAOZPW010000165.1 GCA_029932545.1 Thermoanaerobaculales bacterium
GGGCAGCAGGATCGGCGACGGAGAATTACCGCCCTTGAGGAAAATGATCTCGGCGGCCGACGGCGTTGGCCGGGACTCGGTTGCTGGCGCGCTCGCCGCGGGAGTGCCACTCTTCCCATTTTTCGCAATGTCTCCCCCTTTCAAATCGTGTGCCTGGGGAAAACGGGAAAAGAGCGGCACCTCCCGATTGGGCGTTTTGGGCGCTCTTGTTTCAATACGCCGCCGTTAGCTGTTCAGGTGCTGCCAACTGCTCCTGACCCAGAACCTGCCGAAAACAGTTGGTAACGATAACGGTCACGGGCTCGGGTTCGGGTTCCCCTCCCAATTTCGTGCCATGTTTCGATTCATCCACAGCCCCGATGACTGCCCGGCGAAGCGTGTCACCAATATGTAACGTTTCTTTTTCTCAAAACGCGTCGAACCTTCCCTGATTCTCTCAACTCATTGATTATCAATATTTTATGCCGGGTCTCTTGGCCTCCACTCTGGCATGGCTGTTGCAGTGTCCTCGGTGGATAGGAGCGGGGGGAGGCCACATGCTCGCCAGGATTCTCCAAGGTAAAGAAGACGCGATCGCCAAAAGATGGGTTGAGCTGGCGTCTGCCACCTACCCTCGGGAGACGACCGTGTTCCTCAAGGGGGAGCGTGATCCATTTGCCAACCCCGTTGGACAGATGCTCCGAGACGCCTCGCTGCCATTGGTCCAGGCTCTTTCGGAAGACTGGGCTGATTCAGAGCCTCTCGAAGGCCTTGCGGAGTTGATTCGGCTTCGGAGCGTGCAGGACATGACGGCGGCCGAGGCGGTTGGAATCGTTCCGTTGCTGAGGGGTGCGGTGACAGAGGTTGTCGGAGACCGCCTTGATGCTGCGGGCGCCGGCGCGGTCGAGGAACTTGGGAAGCGGATCGAACGACTGATGCTGGTCTCTTTCGACGCCTTCGTCATTTCTCGGGAACGGTTGTATGAAATTCGGATGGCAGAACGGGAGCGTCATTCGGCCTCCCTTCTGCGGCGGGCGGAGAGGGTTCTGGCGGGACCGGAAACACCGGAAATCGGCTACGGGTGTCACGACGACAACCCCATGGCCGTACGGTGAGGGGAGGTTGTTGGGTATGAGATCGCTTCAGGCACTGGCTATTGTGGCGGCTCTTTGTGGAATCGTCATGGTGGCAGCTGTTGTGCCGGGGTTTCGACCCCTGCTGGGAATTGCAGTGCCGTATTTGGCGCTGATCGTATTTCTTCTGGGGATGACGGCCCGGGTTGTCGGGTGGGCACGCTCCCCGGTGCCCTTCAAGATCCCGACGGTATGTGGACAGCAACGGTCGCTGGACTTCCTCCCGCACCATAAGCTCGAGAGCCCCTTTACCTCGTGGCAGGTGTTCGGGCGAATGGCGCTGGAGGTGTTGACTTTCAGGTCCCTCTTCCGGAATACCCAGTCCTCCTTGACCGCAGGGAAAAACCTGGCCTACGAGCCGTCGAAGTGGCTGTGGGCCGGAGCACTGGCATTTCACTGGAGCTTTCTGGTGATCCTGCTGCGTCATCTTCGCCTCTTTTTGGAACCGGTTCCCCGGGGGATTTTGTTCCTTGAAAGCGTCGACGGTTTTTTCCAGGTAACGGTTCCTACGCTTTTCCTGACCGACGCGATTCTGGTGGCGGCTCTCCTCTTTCTGTTGGGCCGGCGTTTGCTGGATGCGCGGCTGAGGTATTTCTCCCTCCCGGCTGACTACTTTGCCTTGTTCTTGCTGTTGGTTATCGCCGGAAGCGGGATCTGGATGCGGTACTTCTCAAAGATCGATGTGGTCGGCATCAAGGAATTCGCCATGGGACTTGCCACCTTCCACCCGGTTGTGCCCGCATCTGCCGGAGTGATCTTCTATCTCCACATTGTCATGGTCGGCGTCCTGTTCGCCTATTTCCCATTTTCAAAGCTGGTCCACCTGGGTGGGGTCTTCCTCAGTCCGACCCGGAACCTGCCCAACAACAACCGCGCCCGGCGGCACGTCAATCCATGGAACGACCGGCGGCCGGTTGAGGTTCACACCTACGAAGAGTACGAGGAAGAGTTCCACGACAAGCTGAAGGCGTGCGGCCTGCTGCAGGAAGATGGGGAATGAGGCGATGAAGAAGACACCGGAAGAACTGCTGCAGATTCAGTATCCCCCGCCCAAGACTGACTGGATGGATCCGACGATCGATTTCGAGGCACGGCGTGGAACCTGGTCCTATCCGGGCGCCGCGAAAAACCTCGAATATCTGGGGTTCCCCAATCCCAGGGAGTGGTCCCCGGCCGACGAGGATTGGAAGCTGCCGGACAATTGGAAGGAAATCATCCACGAGGGGTTCCTGGATCTTCTGGGGCGGTTCAGGTCGATCAAGATCTTTATGGACTGCTGCGTACGCTGTGGCGCCTGTGCCGACAAGTGTCATTTCTTCATCGGTTCGGGGGATCCAAAAAATATGCCGGTCCTCAGAGCCGAGTTGTTGCGCTCATTTTACCGCAAGGATTTCACCACGGTGGGGAAGATCCTTGGCAAGATCGCAGGCGGACGCGAGTTGACAATCGACGTCATCAAGGAGTGGTACTACTACTTCTACCAATGCACCGAGTGCCGGCGCTGTTCGGTGTTCTGTCCCTATGGCATTGACACGGCCGAGATCACGGCGATGGCCCGGGAGTTGCTTAACCTTCTGGGGATCAATATCAACTGGGCCGCCGAACCAGCGGCCAACTGCCAAAGGACCGGAAACCACATGGGGATTCCGCCCCACACCTTCAAGGACAATGTCGAATTCTTGTGCGAGGAACTCGAGGAGATCACGGGGGTCCACATCGATCCACCGATCAACAAGAAGGGCGCCGATGTCTTGTTCATTGTTCCCTCGGCAGACTACTTCGCCGATCCCGGGATCTACACCTTCATGGGCTATCTCTTGCTCCTCGAGCACATCGGGCTCAATTACACCCTTTCGACCTACGCCTCGGAGGGCGGAAACTTCGGACTGTTCCTCTCCCATGACACAATGAAACGCCTCAACTACAAGATGTACGCCGAGGCAAAACGTCTGGGGGTCAAGTGGATCCTCGGGGGCGAGTGCGGCCACATGTGGCGGGTGGTGCACCAGTACATGGATACCATGAACGGCCCGGCGGATTTTCTGGAAATTCCCCGTTCGCCCATTACCGGAACGGTCTTCGAGAATGCGGTCTCGACGAAGATGGTGCACATCTGCGAGTTCACCGCGGATCTGATTCACCATGGAAAGCTGAAGCTCGATCCCACACGGAACGACGGCTGGAAGGTCACCTTCCACGATTCGTGCAACCCGGCGCGGGGGCTTGGGCTTTTGGAGGAACCGCGCTACATCCTGAAAAACGTGATCAACAAGTTCTTCGAAATGCCCGAGAACACCATCCGTGAGCAGACCTTCTGCTGTGGTGGTGGGGCCGGGCTTGGCAACGACGAGAACATGGAAATGAGGATGCGGGGCGGGCTGCCCCGGGCCAATGCGGTCAAGTACGTACACGAGAAGCATGACGTCAACATTCTTTCTTGTATCTGTGCCATCGATCGAGCTGTACTCCCCGCCCTGGTGGAGTATTGGGTACCCGGGGTCGAAGTGTCGGGTATCCACGAAATGGTGGGGAACGCCCTTGTGATGGACGGCGAGAAAGAACGCACAACCAACCTCCGGGACGAACCACTCTCCGGAAAGGAGGAATGATGCTGTACGACGCTGGGAAAATCCTCGCCGGACTCGCAATCTTCCTCGTGCTGGTGACGGCGCCGATCTGGTGGAATGTAGCGACGGGCGCCGATGCTCAGGCGCCGGAGTTGGTGATGCCCCAAGATCAGGGCGGTTGTGTTCTGCCCTCCGGGGAGATGAGGGCCTCACACATGGAACTCCTCAATGATTGGCGCGATCTGGTAGTGCGCGACGGCGATCGGATCATGATCACCTGGGATGGACGGGAGAAACGCCGGAGCTTGACGGCATCGTGCCTTGGCTGCCATTCGGACAGAGAGAAGTTTTGCGACCGTTGTCATGACTACGTTGGGGTGACGCCCTATTGCTGGGACTGCCACATCACGCCCATTGGGGGTGCCTCATGAGCATAGACCGAAGGTTTTTCTTCAAGCTTGCGGGATTGACGGCCTTGGCGGCCGAGGTTCCGGGAGCGGGAGCAACGCCGGAGAACTCCGGGAAGAAGGGGGCAGGGGAGGCGCCCAAGACGACACGCTGGGGCATAGCGATCGATTTGCCCTTGTGTCACGAGCACCCGGACTGCAGGGTGTGCATGGAGGCGTGTAACAAGGGCCACAATGTGCCGTCGATTCCCGATTCCCGCCACGAGGTCAAGTGGATCTGGAAGGAGAAGTTCTCCCATGCCTTCCCGGGACAGACCGGGCGGTACCTCTCCTCAGAACTGGCAGAAAAACCGGTCATGATGCTCTGCAACCATTGTGATGCCCCGGCCTGCGTTGGTGTGTGTCCGACCCAGGCCACGTGGAAACGTGAGGATGGCGTCGTCATGATGGACTGGCACCGGTGCATTGGGTGCCGGTACTGTATCGCTGCATGTCCCTATGGATCCCGGAGCTTCAACTGGGTTGATCCAAGAGGGTACCTGAAAGAACAGAACGCCGATTTTCCGACTCGTTCCACCGGTGTTGTGGAGAAATGCAATCTGTGCGAGGAACGCCTGGCGGAGAATAAGCCCCCACTTTGTGTGGAGACGTGCCCCTACGGAGCCATCCACTACGGTGACCTCTCGAAACCAGACAGCCCATTACGAAAACTCCTGGACGAGCGATTCGCCATTCGGCGCAAGCCGGGACTGGGGACCGAACCGCAGGTCTATTACCTAGTGTGAGGTGATTATGCTGGAGAAAGCGCTTTCGAATAATCGCAGATACTGGAGTTGGGTTGCCGTCCTGGTAATGATAATTGGCGTCGGCGCCTTTTTTTACCTCCGCCAACTCCAGGTCGGCTTGGGTATCACGGGCATGTCCCGGGATGTCTCCTGGGGGTTCTACATCGCCCAGTTCACCTTCTTGGTGGGGGTGGCGGCTTCGGCGGTAATGGTCGTGCTTCCCTACTACCTTCACGACGTCAAGGTCTTCGGCAAGCTGACTATTCTGGGTGAATTGTTGGCCATCGCCTCGGTCACCATGTGCCTGCTCTTTGTCGTCGCCGACCTGGGGCAGCCGCAGCGAATGCTCAACATGATATTCCACCCATCGCCCAAATCGATCTTGTTTTGGGACATGGTCGTTCTCAACGGCTATCTGGTTATCAACGCACTCCTGTCGTGGGCCGCCATTCGGGCAGAGCGCAGGGGTGAGACGCCCCCATCATGGGTTCGGCCTGTGGTCTACCTTTCGATTCTCTGGGCCGTCAGCATCCACACCGTAACGGCATTTATCTACTCAGGATTGGCGGCCAGACCCTTCTGGATGACGGCGGTCCTGGCGCCGCGATTCCTGGCGTCGGCCTTCGCTGCGGGGCCGGCGTTGCTAATTCTCATTTGTCTGATCCTCCGCCGTGTCAGTCGGTTTGACGCCGGAGACGAGGCTCTCTCCAAAGTGTCAATCATCGTCACCTACGCCATGGGCATCAATGTTTTCTTCATTCTCATGGAGCTGTTCACGGTGTTCTACTCGAATATCCCGGAACATATGGAGCACTTCAAGTACCTCTTTGTCGGATTGGAAGGGCACCACCGGTTGGTGCCGTGGATGTGGGTCTCGGTCGTCCTCGCCGTGCTCGCGTTGTTCCTTCTTGTCAATCCGAAGACGCGGTGCAACCACCGGACCTTGACGGTTGCCTGCCTCGCCGTTTTCTTTTCCATCTGGATCGACAAGGGGCTGGGCATGGTGGTCGCGGGCTTCGTGCCCAACCCTATGGGTGAGATCACGGAATACTGGCCCACCTTGCCCGAGATGATGATCTCCCTTGGGATCTATGGAATCGGCGCCCTGATAGTGACCGTTCTTTACCGCATTGCCTTGTCCGTGCGGGGTGAGCTTGGGGCCTAGAAGTGTCGGCGCAGACTTACTCTCTGGGAACCTCGAAAAGACGAGGCTTTGCATCTTTCGTTCTTCCGGCTTCGGAGTCTGTGGAGATGATCGAGCCATGACGCGTCGGGTGATGATCGTGGGCGCTTCCGCAGCGGGGCTCCGGTGCGCGGCTCGCCTTCGGCGTCTTCAACCGGATTGGGGGATCACGGTCCTGGAAAAAGCCACGACCTATTCCCTTGCTGCTTGCGGTTTTCCCTATGTCCTGTCCGGAGATATTGACGCATTGGACGAACTCCGGTCCACCGCATGGGGGGCCGTGAGAAATCGCCGGTTCTTCGAGGAGGTCAAGGCGGTGGAGGTTCTTGAGGGGCACCGTGTCCTCTCCATCGACCCAAAGGCCCAGACTCTCGAGGCGGAGGGGCCGGACGGAGTGGTATGTCTGGGCTGGGACGAGCTGGTTTTGGCAACGGGCGCGTCTCCGGTCAGTCTTCCCGGGCAGCCGGTCCATCCCAGGGTACGGAGCTTCCACGTTAAAGAGGACGTGACATCGTTGAAAAAGGGCCTGATCGATGGTGATATCGGGCATGTCGCCGTGATCGGAGCCGGGCTTGTGGGAATAGAGCTGGCCGAGGCATTCCGGTCCATGTGGGGCGCTGAGGTGACCCTGATGGAGGCGGTGCGGCATCCGTTGCCCCAACTCCTGGATGACGACGCCGGCGCCCTGGTTCGGAGCGTGCTGGAGTCAGAAGGGGTCATGGTCCGGTGTGGCGCAGCGATGGAACGAATCGAGGTGGACGATACCGGTGTCACGGTCTTCTGCAGCGAGGGCGACCCGGTCCGGGCGGACATGGCCGTGGTGGCGGCAGGTGTGAAGCCCAACGTTGAGTTGGCCAAAAGTGCGGGTGTGGCACTGGGGAAAACTGGGGCCATCGCCGTAGACGGACGGCTGGCGACGTCGGTTCCCCATATCTGGGCAGCAGGCGATTGCATTGAGGTCCGGCATGTGGTCTCGGGCGAACCGGTGCATTGCCCCCTGGGTTCCCTTGCAAACCGGCAGGGTCGGGTTCTGGCAGGAGTCCTGGCGGGCCGTGAAGAACGGTTCATGAATGTGGCCGGCGCCATGGCGGTCAAGGTATTCGATCTGAGCGTGGCCGCCGCAGGGTGTTCGCTTGCCGAGGCCCTGAGGCAGGGTTTCAATGCAGAGGCTGTCTGGATGACCACGGATGATCGGGCCCACTACTGGCCCGAGAGCGAAGACATTCACATTCAGTTGATTTTTGAGAGGGAAACGTCATGCCTGCTGGGCGTTCAGGCGGTGGGTAGAGGCCAAGTGGTGGAAGCCGTGGACGTTGCGGTGCAGTTGCTGCTCCACGGTGTTTCGGTGGAGAGGCTGGAGGGGATTGAGCATTGTTATGCGCCCCCCTTCGCTCCGGCGCTCGCGCCCCTCGCCGTAGCGGCATTTGTTGCCCGAAATCATATGGAGGGTGTGCGCTGTATGAGCCCTTTGGCGACCGTGGCTGGGCATCGGGTCCTCGACGTTCGGTTGGCTGCTGAACAGAAGGCACGGCCATGGAGGTGGGGCGAGTCGCTGCATATTCCGATGGAAGAACTTCGTTCCCGATTGGCGGAATTGGACAATGCAGGGCCTTGGTTCGTGGTGTGTGAGCGGGGGACCCGGTCGGCGGAGGCGGTTCGTTGGCTTGGAGAGCAGGGCCTCGACGCTCGCTATCTGGGAGGTGGAATGATCTGGCGTTGTAACGCGTTAGGGGACAGAGAATGAAATCGGAATTTGGGGTTGTCATGGCCGGATTCTCCAACCGGACCGTTCCGATGACGGTACTGGAATCGGCGCGGAAAGCGGTGGAGGGTTGCTCGATATCGCCAGTGCTCGCGCTTGGGGTTGGCGGCGCCGTCACAGTGGTCACGTGTCATCGGGTGGAAATTTATGTCGAGGGCGCTGTGGATGCGATGGGTCCTTCCTTGTTCGACGCGTGGTCCGGAGGGCGTCTTGGGGGTCGGGCACCCGTAGTGCTCAAAGATGGGGAGGCGGCCCGGCACCTGCTGCGGGTAGCGGCCGGCCTGGAGGCGGCCGTGCTCGGCGACGAAAACGTGCTTGGGCAATTGCGCTCCGCCTACCGTTCGGCCTGTGATGGTCTCTCCGCGGGACCACTGCTCCATCGGATGTTCCACACTGCGTTCCGGGCGGGAAAGCGTGTGCGCACCGAGACCGGGCTTGGACGAGGAGGGCGATCGTTAGCCGGAGAAGCAGTGGTGGTGATCAACCGGGCGTTGGGCGGATTGGCTGAACGGACGGTATTGGTCCTGGGTGCGGGGGAAATGGCGCGCACGGCTGCCGAGCGCCTCGCAAAGCGAGGAGTCGGACGCCTGGTGATCTCCAACCGTTCCTTGAAACGGGCCAAGGACCTCGCGGCTGCCACAGGTGGCGAGGTGGTCCCGTGGTCCTGGCGCGGCAGAGTGCTCCGTACGGTGGACGCGATGATTGTGGGAACGGGCGCTCCGGAGCCGGTTTTGGGGGCCGAAGAGCTGAGGGCCGCGGCAGCGGCCCGCGGTCGGTTAGTGGCGGTGGATCTTTCGCTCCCCCGAAACCTGGAACCACCCGCAGAGCAGGCGCCCGGACTGGAGCTCATCGATCTCGTGAAGCTGACCTCCCTGCTCGAGGGTGAAAGGGAGCGCCGGCAGGGGGATGTGGTCCTGGCGGAGGGGATCGTGGATCAGGAGACGGAGAAATGGTTGGATTGGGCCGCAGAGAATGGGTGGTCGCACTATGATTCGGT
>JAOZPW010000001.1 GCA_029932545.1 Thermoanaerobaculales bacterium
CATAACAGTCCCAGCGCCCCTCTTGCCTTTCCTTTTTGTGCCTCTTTGTGCCTCTTTCATGAGCTGAGAACTGAAAGCTGATGGCTGAAAGCCTTCATCACTCCTCACCGAGACTGACAGTTGCCGGACCGGAAGCCGTCCACTGGGCATCGGTGGTTTCCGCCAAGAGCTCAAGATCAAAGTTTACGGCTACCAGGTCAACAGTCAGAGCCGCCATTTCGCGGTCGCTCGGCGTTCGCCAACTGTCGGCGCCCGCGGCAATGGCCGCACATACGCGAGCCCTGCCCAGGACACCACCTGCCACCGTCACGACCCGAGCGGCAACTTTCCGGCGCAATCCCTCCAACTCCTGCTCGGTGGCCGGGGCAAACAGCTTCTTCCAGCGTTTCTCAAGTGCCTCTTCGAGAGCGGCCACCTCTCCGTCCCTCGAAATCACCAGCACCATGACTGCCCTCCCGGGAATCAACGGCAAAAGGACTTCGGCCGTCACACCTTCGATGAGGTATGCCGCCCGACTGGAGACCAACTCAGCAACGGTCTCGGGAATGGGAAAGCCGGCGGCCAGAGGCACGGCAACCGCCACGACGGACTGCGTTCCCGCCGCAGGCATTCGATGTCTTGGCTCTCCCCCAAGAGTACCCGCGGGTGTAACTCCTGACACGCGTCCACCAACTCCGAACTTTTCCAAAGCTTCCAGTGCCAGCTCGGCATCAGCCGCTACACCCCCGACAGCCAGATTCCCCGGCGCCAGCACCGTCGCCGTGGTCACATCGGCCCCGGCATCCATGCCCAGAAGTCCGGCCATCAAAAGCAGGGCCGTTCTTCGAGCATCGGATCCGCCGGCCGTAGGGGTCATGTCGGCCGAGACGTCGTGCAAAGCCCTCTGGAGAGCCTCACACAGCGCAGGGAAATCCCCGGCCTCGGCGGCCAGTTCCAATCGAGGCGGTCGGCTCTCAACAGCAATGTATGCCGGTCGGTTTTCGGAACGGCGCAAGGCCGTAGCAAGCCGGGTCAAGACCACCGCCTCGGCATCTCCCGTCAGATCCGAAAGGAGAACCGGTCTGAGCACCAGGGTGGACAGATGTGCCGAGGGACGGGCGAGAATGGCGGCGGAAAGGTCGTTACTCATCCGGCTGCTCTGTGGCCCCGGAGCGAATCTCGGTCGAAAATGTCGGGGCGGCATCACGAACACTGCATGCCCGGGATGCCGAGGCAACCACTGACCCGCGGCCTCACGGACTCGTGCCAGAGTGACGCCGTCAGGCCCGAAGAGGTACTGCCGAACGCCGTCGCTGCCGCCACGAACCCACAGATCCAACAACTCGAGTCCGGCCCTCTCAACCGATTCCAGCTGCGCCGATCGTGCAATTCTGAGCCGATTAGCCTCCCGTTCGACCTCCTCGGACTCCAGTGACGGCGCCCCAGAGACCTGTGCCAGGCCCAGGCGGAGACTCCGCAGTTCGAGATCACCCAGGTCACCATCGACGGACAGCTCGAGAAAGCCGATATCACCCTCGATCCGGCTCCTCAAACCAGGGCTTGCTCCTGCAAGATGGCGTGGCAGCAGGCTCCACAGAACCTCGACAGCCGTTCGGTCAGCATCTTCAACCGGTGGAAGCTGCACCTCCAGGCGCAAGACCGACGGTCCTCCCGGTTGTCCCAGGCACCTTTCCTGGCCGCCCTCATCCATGCCGAGCTCTCCACGAGGGGGCGCTTGGGCGGCAGCTTTCCCCACCAGAACCCTCCCGGCCCGATCGATGGCCTCGCGGCGGCCCGAACCACCAACAATGATCAGGACCGATGGGGCCTCGTCGAGGTCTCCCAGGGCTGCTTCGATAGCGGCCGTGAAGGTCAGATCACTTCCAACGACACAGCGTCCCTCCCACTTCATGCTCTCTGTGAGGGCCGGCCAGCATGCCGCCGACATCTCCGCCAGAGTCTGGGTCACCAGCACGACCTCGGTCCCTCCCTCGAGAGACCGCACGGTCAGGGCCTGGGCCGCCACGTTGCGGGGCATCACGCCCAACAGGAGGAGAAAAATGGTCAGCGCTCGGCCAAGGAGCACGGCCACTCTTCGATCACCATTGAATGTTGAACGGGGAGCCTTTGATATCCGTTTCTTGTTGTGAGAATGCCGGCTAAATCCAGTGTCTTCAATCATGTCGGAGAGATGGTAGCATGAGATATGTTTTCACGGCCCAATCCAAATTCGCCTGCAGCAATCCTCACCGGCTGGCTTGCCGCTCTGTGTGGCGGCATTATCGCCCTCGCCCTCATCGCCGGTGGCCAAGGTCTGGGTGCGATCCTCGGAGGCTGTCGTTGGATCGGCCTGACCCTGCCCCTGCATCAACAGACGTGGGCCCTGGTCAACCAGCCCACACTGGCCTTTTCCACGCAGGGTCCTGCTGTAGGGTACTGGTTGGGCGGCATGGCGGCCTGCCTCCTTGTTGCCGTCCTCTTTGTACCTCTTATTCCGAGACCACAGGGTCTGACCTCGGAGCTCATCGCTGTCCAGATCTCCTGGATGGCCTCGGTCCTCGGCCTCGGGTGGATGGCTCTCCTGGATCCCTGGGACGGACACCTCTCCCGTTTTCTCCGACTCCATGATATGTCGCCGGTGGCCGCCTGGCTGATTCCCGCACTGGGCGCGTGGGCCGCCCTGATTCCCACTCTGCACCTGTTGGCCCTGGCCCGCGGGGCTCAGCCGCAGCTCAGTCGTTCGGGAAGAATACTGACTGTGGTGATACACCTGGTCCTCCCGGCCTTCGTATGGATCGCCGCAGGAGTGTTCGTCGTGTTCCGCACGGGTTCCACCTTTCACTCATCCCCCCTCGAAGGACTCGGATCCTTTCTTGTGCTCTGGCCGCCGATTGTTGCTGCCGCCCTACCCTCGGTCGCTGCCTTGATGATGGCCTGGTTGGCCTTTCCCAGCCCCTGGGTCAACCACCTGGAACCGGTGCGCCTGAAAACGACCGCTCTCCTGCTGGTAACCGCCACCGTTCTTGTCGGTCTACAGTTGATCCTGGGCGCACCGTCGGGTTCCGGCACATGCCGAGGCGTGCTCTGGGCTCATGCCGACAGCCGTAACAATCTGAGACCCTGGGTCACCCCAACGTCGATTCTCGGCGCCGCCGTCCTGCCCGGTGTCGGCGACAATGGTCCGGGTGGGGAATAGACGGCTTTGCCCCGTGGTTAAAGAAAGTTGACCACCCCTGATCGGGGCAAGTCTACCCAAAGAAAGTGGAGGAAACATGAAAAACCTTGTTGCAAAGAAAGCCCCTAATTTTACCGCCCAGGCGGTCCTGGAAGACAATACAATGGCGGACCTGACCCTGTCGGACTACCGTGGCAAATACGTCGTGCTGTTCTTCTACCCCCTTGATTTCACCTTCGTCTGCCCATCCGAGATCATCGCCTTCGATGACAAGCTTGACGAGTTCAACAAGCGCAACTGTGAGGTCATCGGCGTCTCTGTCGACTCGCAGTTCAGCCACTGGGCCTGGAAGAACACCCCCCGGAATCAGGGCGGTCTTGGTCAGATCCGTTTTCCAATCGTCGCCGACCTCAAAAAGACGATCTCCAAGGATTACGGGGTTCTCCTCAAGAAAGAGGGGATCGCGCTGCGGGGTCTGTTTATTCTGGACAAGGAAGGTGTCATTCACCATTCGACGATCAACCACCTCTCCCTGGGTCGGAATGTTGACGAAGTACTGAGAACTCTCGACGCCCTTCAGTTCACCGAAGAGCATGGTGAGGTCTGCCCTGCCAACTGGAATCCAGGAGATGCCGCCATGAAGCCGACGTCCGATGGCGTCGCCGAATACCTTGGCGAGCACATGAGCTAGAATGTCCATTGGGCCGGCCTTCGGGCCGGTGCCAATTACTCTCACTGGAGGTCCCATGAACCCGAACGTCGAAAAAGCCATCAACGAACAGATCCACGCAGAGTTCTTCTCGTTCTACTTGTACCTGTCGGTCTCTGCCTATTTCAAGACCATCCATCTGGACGGCTTTGCCAACTGGATGAATATCCAGGCCCAGGAGGAGTACTCACACGCGATGAAGCTCTTTGACTTTCTGATTGAACGGGGTGGACAGATCGAGTTGATGGCCCTGGACGCGCCCCAACATCAGTGGGCGTCGCCCTCAGCGGCCTTCGACGCCGTTCTGGCTCATGAGAAGTACATCACCGATCGCATCAATACTCTGGTCGATATCTCGACCCAAGAGGGAGACCATGCGACCACCGTGATGCTGCACTGGTATGTCAGCGAACAGGTCGAAGAAGTCGCAACAGCCGACACCCTGACCAATCAGGTCAAGATGGTCGAAGGCTCACCACATGGGCTGCTGATGCTCGACCGCGAGCTCGGTGCACGCCAGATGGCCACTGCTGAACCTGTTTAACTTTCCCGACGATGACAAAAAGGGCGTACAGCCAATCGGTTGCACGCCCTTTTTGAACCTCGTTGCGTTTTTTTCAAGTCGTTCGGTAATGCACCCGATATCAAGGGTCTCAACGACATCCATGATCCGGAAGACTTTTATCGCTCTACCCTCCCCCGACAATGCGCGCAGCGCATTATAGGAGCCTGTGGGGCAGAGGCCGGGGATCAACTCAACTCTGTAGTCGCTTCGGCGGCCTATGCCCTACAGGCTCCTAGTCCTACCGCAAATCGAACAATCTCCGACGCCACATCAATGCCCGTCGCCTGCTCAACCTGTTTGAAGCCCGGCGTTGGGTTGACCTCACAGACGACGGCCCCACATGGGCCCTCGAGAAGGTCCACGCCACAAAGCCCCAGTCCCAGCACCTTTCCGGCAGCCACGGCAAGTTCAACCTGGCAATCGTCCAGATCGGCGCTCCGGGCAGATCCTCCCCGGGCCCCATTGGATCGCCATTCACCTTTCACTGCCTCGAAGTACGCCGACGCGATGACACGATCCCCGGCGATCAGAACCCTTGTTGACCGGCCATCGCATTCGATCCATTCCTGCACAACATACTCATCCCCCAGACGCCACAGGGAATCCAATACGCTTTCCAGGTGGTCCAGTTGCCGGCACACGATCACACCGACTCCCATTCGTGACCGACGAAGTTTGACGACAACCGGCAGGCCCAGAATCGAGACGGCAGCGGTAGCGGTTCTTTCGGGATCCATCGCCGCGAGGGTCTTTGGGGTCGGAAGACCCGCGTGCGAAAGCATCAAGAGACTTCGCCAATGATCTCGCCCTACACGAAATGACTCGGCCCCATTGGGCGTGGGCACGCCTGCACTTTGAATGGCCTCGACCATCGCCAGCATGGTCTCCGGTCGCCAGTTACCGACGCGAACGATCGCACCCCGAGGTGCGGGGTTGAGCACACTTCGCCCGTCGAGCAGAATGTCCGTCATCCCACCGCCCGTTTGCACGACCGCCTGAGTCGCATCGACGATTTCGACGTCAACGCCCAAATCGTTCCCCGCTTCGACCAGCCGACGGTTGGTGCCAACATCGGGTCGCGCGGTCAGAACCAACAATTTCATCGTACCGGTCCGCAAAAGACGCCCCTGGTTTTTGTCTGCATATCTCACCCGCTTCCCAAAGCTTCGGACAATTCTAACCCGGGTGTTTATACTGACGTATGGTCGTACACACCGAGAGAATCGAAGTTCAGACCCAAGGCCACGGTCATACTTTGGATCTGACCCAGGAGAGTGCTCTGTGGTTGAACCGGATCAAGGCTGGCGACGGTCAGATGACCGTATTCGTCCCCGGGTCCACCGCTGCCATGACCACCATAGAATATGAACCCGGAGCGCTGCAGGATCTCGAAGAAGCCTTGGAACGGCTCGCTCCGTCTGACGTTGAATACCACCATGATCGAAGATGGGGCGACGGCAACGGATTCTCCCATCTCCGGGCGGCCGTTCTCGGGCCGTCGCTTACAATTCCCGTCACCAACGGGCGGTTGCTGCTGGGGACCTGGCAGCAGTTGGTCTTAGTGGAGTGTGATGTCCGCGATCGCACGCGGTCCATCGTCATGTCGTTTGTCGGCACCGCCGACCCGGGAGATTCCTGATGCCCCATCTGATACTCGAAGGACCAACAGATTTTTCATCCGCCGTCACCGGGATCCACACCGAAGCCCGACGTTGGGGGCGAGCCGTACTCAAGACGGAAGGGTGGTGGTCGCGATCCGACGCCGGGGCCCTGCTTTTCGAAGGGGTCATCGTAGAGTTTTCTCGCGCCCTGCACCCGCTTGCCTTGGTGGCCCCGCATCACGGTGACACCAGCGTACGACTCTGGCCCTATATTGATATCGAGAGAACCCACGCCGTCCAGCGCTGGTTGGCCCTGATTGCCGCAGATCTCCAGAATGGCGGCGCCGGCGTACTCAAGAAAACCAACATCCCGGACGAGATCTTGCACGGACTCGAGTTCAAGAAAGGTCACGTCCTGTCAAGTGGTGTACGAAGGGCCTATGCGTAATCCATGACGATCATGCCGAGAGCGGTAGTGATTCTGGCAGGACCTCCCTTCGTGTTGGTGGTTGAAATGTTGGTGATCGATCTTTGGCGGCGGAGAGAGCCGTAAGAGTCATGTACCGACGTCCGATGGCCCACTCGTCGGATTGCTCGCACAAGAGAGCGCCTACAAGACGAATGATGGATGACCGATTTGGGAAGATGCCGACGACACCGGTACGGCATTTGATTTCCTTATTGAGGCGTTCCTGGGGGTTGTTGGACCAGATTTTCTTCCAGATTTCGATTGGGAATACGGCGAAGGCCAAGATGTCATGTGCGGCCTCTTCAAGAAGCGCTGCAGCTACCGGAAAGTTTCCCTCGAGTTGGTCCACAACCACCCAAAGTCGGTTCCAGACAGAATCTGCATCAGGTTGAAGGAAAATCGTACGAACCAACGTGGCGACAAACGCCTGGGCATTCTTGGGCACTTTGGCTAACAGATTCCTCATGAAATGAGTCCGGCAGCGCTGCCAAGACGTACCTGGAAAAGTTGTTTGGCAATCTCGGAAACCTGGGATTTGGAGATTCCGTCGATCCCGAGCTGTTGGACCAGGCGTTCCACTTTTCGGGTCGAAACGCCCAAGACATAACTCTCAGCGATGACGTTGAGAAGGGCCTTTTCAGACCTCCGCCGGGCTTCCAAGAGATTGTTGGGAAAGTAGGACCCCCTTCGCAGTTTTGGAATCTTCAGGTCAATCGTCCCGACCCGGGTATCCCAACGACGGCTCCGAAATCCATTCCGGTGATTCGTCCGATCAGGGCTACGTTCCCCATAGCCGGCACCACAAATCGAGTCTACCTCTGCACCCATGAGTTCATCAGCCATCACCCGCACCATCTCCCGAAGCGTATCCGGGTCATCCTCCTCGAGCCTCTTGCGGATCTCATTGAAAAACGCCATATTGTTCTTGGTCATTGCTGTCTCCTTATTGAGGTTTGGTCATCTCATGGAGAATTACGCAATGGCCTTCATTATGCAAGTTTCGTCGGCCCGCTTGTAACGCCTGTGAGGTTGTGGAAAGCGGGGCCCCTACCCCCCTTCCCACAGCCCATCACAGGCACGACGACGATGAACAACTCTTCACTCTTACACCACGTCGGTGGACTCTACTCTTGGGTTTTCGTTCGCACTGGACATGCCAACATCCAGTGACCGTTGCGTTGATTTGTTAGAAGGCAGGCGGTATTTCATTCGTTAAGACCTGATGCTCAGTTGCCGAGATCCAGATTTTCGGAAATGAAGTCCTCAAGAAACTGAAGGTCCCGTCGTTCAACAGTGATCTGATTTCCAAAATCGATCGCCCTGCGTTCCGTCTGAGCGAGGCGAGCTTCTATTTCCTTGGTTGACCTCCGGATCTTTTCGAGCATTTCAGACATTTCTTCTGATTCAGGTCCAGAAAGTTCACGGGCATTTTCTTCCATTCGCTCGATCATCTCTTCGGACCTCACGACAGATTCAGCGAGTGTCTCTCGGTATCCATTGGCCTGCATCAAGAGTGTTTCCAGGCTCTCAACTTTGCGCGCCCGAAACTGGAGATAAGCGATTGCAAGTTCGAGTTTCTTGAGTTCGATCTCCCGGCCTTTTTGTTCAACGCCGTCACTCAAGACTCTCAACAACTCCCGATTCACCTCCACAAGGGACGCCAGTTCCCCGCATTTGACGGTGCCGGGTTCCGAAACCCCCTGGGCAGATCCTGGTCCCCCAATCAAAAGGTACACGGCCACAAGACCTACGACGAGGAAGTTTCGAAATCTCATTGACCCCCCTGCAAATGAATGCTCACTCTGATCTGCCTTATAACTTGAAGCTCAATGGACCAGACCGCGCAGCGGTATGGGTCCATTGGAGCGATCCGTTAGGCGACGTAATTTATTCATGATTAATAGGTTACGAGGGATTGTATGATTGTTGTCCCTGGCATCAGATTTCCGTAGAGGCGGCTACCAAATCCCAGCGGCATGTTGAGTTCGAAGGATCTCGACCATTTCCTCCTTGAGATCGCCAGGGGCACTCTCTATTGCTTCATTGAGAGGTTGGTTCTTTGTGCCGTTTAGATCCACAAGTCGCGTTTGGACGTGTTCCTTAACTCGAAAGTGCTGCCTTATGTTGCTGGAAAGAGACCATTTTGCTGAACCTCCCGTAAGGAAGAGGTTGAGGTCCTTTCTCTCGTCACAGAACGCGAGGTTACTGATCAATAGGTCAAGATATGCAATGTCGCCGCTTGCGAAGTAGGCACCCCAAAACATGTCGTTTTGGGACGGGGATACCGGTAGGGCTGTCTTGATGGCCGAAGTGTCGGCTGAGAGTTTCAATGCATTTGTGAGAACACCTCGAGGGCCATCCGGTTGTTTGGAAATGGTCTCCTTCCACGCGCCTATTCTTGTTGGATTTGAAGAAAACACCTCTGTAAGGAAGCCAACGGCTGGTGGGAAGGTTTCGCTATTTTCCAGAATATCGCTTTCACTGAGAGCGTAAATCGCTTCGTCAATGAACTCGGGCCTCGGATCAAGGTAATAGGAGTCCATCAATTCGCCCAAATCGAAGGACTCGAGCCTGTGCTTTGCTTCGAAGGATCTCTTGAGTTCCAGACATACATCTGCCACGCGATCACAGACGTTCGCGGTGAAAGTGTACTCACCAAGAAGATCCTGAGGTTCGATGATTAATCCTAGATAGGCGCGACCAAGTTGCATTCGTTGCTCGGGAGGCGGCGCGACTCCTGAACACAAATCGTTGTCTGGCTCTGACGCGTACTCACTACCATCTGGGCCGATCACCGCCAAGTCAGCGATGATATCGCAGTGCCCTTTATTATTGGCTTGCCCCCCAGAGAAGAACACAAATGCAACGATCATGTCACCGCGTTTCACATCACTCGTCGTCGAAAGGCTCGGGGTATATCCGGGAGATGCCGGTTGGTCCCATTGCTCCAGGAACGATTCAGGTTCAGACGATAGGAGCATCATGGAACCGAATGAGCCTACGGACTTTCTCCACTCTGAGTCGGGGACTACACCGTCCTCGCTGTACCATTGCGCTTGTACCTGGCTAGGAATCAGAATAGCGATGGCGATGAGTGGCAATAGGAAAATCTTCACGATACCTCCTTCGAAATGGGTAGCGGTTCGGTCATGCGAAACGAGGCCTAACGGTCCGAGTTCAGCGGACCGGGGCCGCGGCCGCCGCGGACCGGGGTCCGCTGGAACGAGATGTTAGGCATCCGCAATCCGCTCAGAGATCTTCACCATCGGCTCAGGATTGACGTAGAGCTGCCAAACCGCAACCAGTTCATCTTCGACGACGACACGCCACGCCGCGGGAACCACCCAGTGATTCTCTGGCTTGAGAGCCCCGGCCTGATCGAATGTGCCCTCCGCGACACCCAGCAGAACCACGACGTTGCCTCTGGCGAATGTGTCCTTCACCTGGATTCGGAAGTCCGGCACCATCGAGAAGTAACTCCTCCACCCGTCACGCATCTGCTCGCGTCCGCAATGCTCACTGCCGTCTGAGTCCACAAACACGTGGCCCTCTGTCATCAATTCCGCAAGACGATCTGGATTCCCGGAGTTGATGGCGTCAACGAAGGAGCGTGCAGTTTCCGTTGAAGTCATTTGCCGATGCTCCTGAAGCGGCCTAACGACCGAACTCAGTTGACCGGCAGCACGGCGCAGAGCGAAGCGGCGCGACGGGTTGCTGGGTCAACTGCAGTGATTTGTTATGTGTTTGCATTGAACTTAGGCCAGCGGTTGTAGCCTTTTTGTGGGTTATTTGACTCATTTTTGCGAATATACTCAACCTCTTTAGCTGACAGCTCTTCTTCTGTTGCTGTCTCTGACTCCCAAAGAATTTGTTTTCTTATCGTATAATCTTTGCGGACATCATCTGGAAGGCTTTTGAAATCTTCATTGACTATGGCCATGTCCGGGCTGCCATAATATCTATAACTACCTACACTATCTTTACCAATGTATATCTTGCCTGTTGGGCACGTAATCATATAGATTTGTTTCATTGGTGTATCTATTTCTTTTTACACATAACGCTTGAACTCAGCGGCGCTGGTTGTTGGCATGGCCGGTGCCTTTGGGTTTTCGTTCGCACTGGACATGCCAACAATCAGTGACCGTTGCCGTGATTTGTTAGACCGCGAAGTGTTACCTATGTCCATGGACTGTTTTGTTGCCTCTGGCCCAGCCGGCCCCCACATCTGCAAATTACCGAGTCTGATCAGGTTTCATCCCCAGTTGAACTCTGACAACTCGTTCAACGGATATCATGTCTGGCTGCGAAAGTTCACCGAGCCGCGTACCCAAACGCCCTTTGGTTACGGTTGCAATCTGATCGGCCATTGCCTTCCGCTGTTCGCCGTTGAGGTCCACGTAGGTTTCGCTGGGATACAACTTGGACACGTTACTTGTGAGCGGAACAACCTGGACTCGATTCAAATGCTGGTTGGCTGCATCATTACTGATGATGACGGCAGGCCTTCGCTTCCGAACTTCACCACCAAGTGATGGATCAAAATTGACCCACCACACCTCACCGCGTTTCATCAGCGACATCCATCATCGTGGTTTCTGCCCACTCCATTGCCTCTGTTTCGCGCTCTTCTTCCTGAGCCATTTCACGGTAGGCGGCAGACAACTCTTCCTCCACGACGTGGGGACGAACAAGTGATTCGATAAAACGGCTAATTCGTCTTCGACCGACTATTCGGTGAAGACCGTGATAGACATGCTCGTCAACAGTGATGGTTAGCTTTTTTTGCATGGCCGTTCTCCTATACGTGTAATATACGTGTAATAGAGAATATTGGCAAGGGGTTCACACCATCGATTCGACGGTCTAACGTTTGAGCTCAGCGGCGCTGGTTGTTGGCATGGCCGGTGCTTTTGGGTTTTCGTTTCGCACTAGACATGCCAACAGCCAGTGACCGCTGCAGTGATTTGTTAGGTTTCCTCCGGGGTTTCTGTTGACGTCCAGAGCTGTCCTGGACGAACTTCACAACAGTTGTAACACCCGCTTTTACCGTCACCCTTGTTGAACCAAACATGTTTCCATCCAACGGCATCACAAGAATCTGGGCGCAATTCTGACCAAAAGGCTTCTATGAATTCCGCTGGTTCCTGTGGTATCACTCTCATGGTGCTCGCGACCTCAACAACGTCGGTGCCGAGAGGATCTTCCAGTTCCTCTATCCAATACTCATCAAGGTATTCAATGCCAACGTCATCGGAACCGTACCGTTCAAAATCAGCGAGAATGACCTCCTCCGCTTTTGAACGACTCTCTGCTTGAACAACCACCACGCGCTCCTCGTACCTGGTGATCTTGTTGGGATTCTCATTCCGAAACTGGAATAGACCCAACGCACTGAACCACTTCATTAAACCGTCCAATCCTGAGCCTGAGGCCTAAGCTCTGCGGGCTTCCCCCGCATGGGTGAGGCCCACTGCAATGAAGTGTCACGCAGTGTCGCCATTATGCCCCTTGGGACTTGAGTTCCGCCATCACTTCAGCGAGTCCTTCGTGGGCCGACTCATCTGCACCAAGATCAATCGCGCGCCGGAAAAACGGCTCCGCCTTTCCGGGGTCGGCGCAGATGGCGTCGTAGTAAAACCCAAGGCTCTCAAACGCCTCAGGGTCTTCGGGGTCGATCTCCGCTGCCCTGGTATAGCTGGCTTCTGCATCCTCGAGGCTGTAACGCCCCTCATCGTTGGATACCTGAATCAGATCACCTCTGAGGCACCAAAGCTCAATGGAATCTGGATGTACTTCCAAGGCGCGCTCGACAAGCTCAAGATCTTCGGCGCAGACGCAGTCATTCTTGGAGACGGTCTGGCCGATCTGGGCGGCAATCTCTTCTGGTTTCTCTTTCATACTGTTCACACCTTCGAATAGGAACCTAACTATGTAATTAGGTTGCAGAAACGCAACCTATTTCTCGGCGGATTGTTATGTTGCAGGGTGGTTGCTTTGTCCATGTCCCAAGATTACAATAGGTTGAGAGTCCCGTCCACGCTGCGGATAGGAAATTCGATGAAAACAAATATTGCATCCGCAGCAACCAGGAAACCCAATCTTCTCGACCGAGTTCATGAAGTGGCGAGGGTTCGCCACCTTGCGTATCGGACAGAGCAGAGTTACGTCAACTGGATCAAGAGATTCGTTCTCTTTCACGATATGCGCCACCCTGCCCAAATGGGAAAAATCGAGGTGGAGGGTTTTCTCACCCACCTGGCTGTCCGCGATCGTGTGTCGGCCTCCACTCAGAATCAGGCACTTTCTGCCATCTTGTTCTTGTACAAACACGTTCTCAACCAGAAGCTGCCCTGGCTCGATGATGTCATCCGAGCCAAAAGACCCAAGCGTATTCCCATTGTCCTCTCGCGATCCGAAATAACCCGCCTGTTCGTCCACCTCGACGGAACTCCCCGCTTGGTTGCCGGCCTCTTGTACGGTTCTGGCCTTCGCTTGATGGAGGCTCTGCGTTTGAGAGTTCATGATCTCGATTTTGACTACGGTCAGATTCTCATTCGAGACGGGAAGGGCGGCAAGGATCGCCACACCGTTCTTCCTTCTGGGTTGATTCCCGACATCAAGCAACATTTGGTATTGGTCGAATCGATCCACCACAGCGACCTGGAACGAGGAGAAGGCCAGGTGAAGCTCCCCTCTGCGCTGGCAAGAAAGTACCCCACCCGCGCCACCGCGTGGGGTTGGCAATGGGTTTTCCCTTCTCCGACATTTTCATCCGACCCTCGTGACGGCATGGTTCGGCGCCACCACCTCTACCACCAACGAATCCAACGCGCGGTTTCACACGCTGTCCGAGCAGCCATGCTCAACAAGACGGCAACCTGCCATACGCTCCGGCACTCGTTTGCGACCCATTTGCTCGAGGACGGTTACGACATCAGAACGGTGCAGGAACTCCTGGGCCACAAAGATGTCAAGACGACGATGATCTATACGCATGTGATGAATAATGGCCGCTGCGGTGTGATCAGCCCGTTGGACAGGGGCCGAATCAAGGGGGGCCGAAGGGGTGATCCATAGCTGCCGCAGGTTGATGTGGATCCTAAAACCCTTGAAATAGGGATGTTGGCGGATCTCGCAACATCACATCCTCTGTTCGTTTGTGTCTCAATGAAGGCCATGAAGCCTCGGATCGAGTCTACCAGGGATCAAAAGAGCCGAAGATCCAGAACCGGCCGCTGGCGCCGCCGCTGCACCCGTCACCGACGCGGTCGCTGTTCCTCATTCTGCCTACTGTCGCCGACTCTGCCTCTGTCGCTGCGTACTGAACCCGCCGCTGAATCTGCCGCTGTCCCAGACAGCTATCACGGCTTTCCAGCCCCGGCCTTCGGGGGCGCTTCAAGGTTACCGTAAGCTCAACGACTGTCGATCGCCCCCGCTCGGTGCATTTTCCTCAAGGGGCTCCGTAACAGAAATCGGGGGGGAACCGCCCCTTGAGGAAAATGACCTCGGCAGCCTACACCGTAGGCCGAGACTCGATTGCCGACGGTGCCGCCGTGGGTTGCCCGGTGTCGCCCTTCTTCGCATCGACGGCTCGGTTGGGGGTCCTGCCCGGTGAAGAGAGGGCGCACCCGGCACTCCCCGTCCAAGAGGGGCACTCCCGGTTTCCAGCGTCACAATAGAGCCTCTTGCAAGACTCCGAGAGTCACGATGCGGGGCAGGAGCCCCGCGCTCCAACTTGCATTCCCGGCAAGCCTCTTTGTGGCTATTCCTCTGCGCCTCTGCGTTGATTTCCTGGCCCGAAGGGCCCCATGCAATTCGTTCGACGAATTGCTACAGTATCTCCCGCAAATACACCCCTGTATACGACTTCTCACACTCGGCGACCTGCTCAGGGGTTCCGGCGGCAACCAGGGTGCCGCCGCCGTCACCGCCTTCGGGGCCCAGGTCGATAATCCAGTCGGCGACCTTGACGACGTCCAAATTGTGTTCGATGACGACGATGGTATTGCCTCGATCGACCAGAGCCCGGAGAACACCGAGCAATCTCCGGACGTCGTCAAAATGCAGTCCGGTGGTCGGCTCATCCAAGAGATAGAGGGTTGTCCCGGTTGCCCTCTTGGCCAACTCTCTCGAGAGCTTGACGCGTTGGGCCTCACCGCCCGAAAGGGTTGTCGCCGCCTGGCCCAGGTGGATATATCCCAATCCGACGGCGGTCAGGGTGTCGAGGACCCGTTTGACCTTGGGCACCGGATCAAAGACCTCACGGGCCTGGTCGATGGTCAGGTCGAGTACTTCGGCGATGTTGAGTCCCTTGTATCGGACCTCCAGGGTTTCCCGGTTGTAGCGGGAACCGTGGCAGACATCACAGGTGACGAAGACGTCGGCCAAAAAGTGCATCTCGATACGAACCTGCCCCGCTCCCTGACAGGCCTCGCACCGTCCTCCCTTGACGTTGAAGCTGAATCTCCCGGGTTTGTAGCCTCGTGCCCGGGCCTCGGTGGTTCCGGCAAACAAGGACCGGATCGGGTCAAAGACCTTGGTGTAGGTTGCAGGATTTGACCGGGGCGTACGCCCGATGGGGCTCTGGTCGATAGCGATGACCTTGTCCAGGTTCTCGGCCCCCTCGATGGTGCCGTGCCTTCCGGGTCGGGCCATTGTCCCGTAGACTTCGCGCGCCACAGCTTTGTGGAGGATCTCATTGACGAGTGTTGATTTCCCCGACCCGGACACGCCGGTGACGCAGATCAGACACCCCAGGGGAAAGGCGACGTCAACGTCTTTAAGGTTGTGCTCGCGCGCGCCGTGAATGACCAGGTCTCGGCCGGTCCCGGGGTTTCGATGGGCAGGGACGGGAATCCTCTCGACACCGGACAAGTACCGACCGGTCAGACTCTCGGGGGCCTCCAGAATTACCTCCAGCGGGCCCTGGGCCACGACTTCGCCACCGTGACGACCAGCGCCAGGACCCATGTCGATCACCCAGTCCGCCTGGCGAATGGACTCTTCGTCATGTTCGACCACGACCACGGTGTTGCCGAGATCCCGCATGCCGAACAGGGTGTTCAAAAGCCTCTGGTTGTCTCGCTGATGAAGGCCGATCGAAGGCTCGTCCAATACGTACAAGACTCCCATCAGTTTTGATCCCACCTGGGTCGCTAATCGAATTCGCTGACTTTCGCCCCCAGAGAGCGTTCCTGCCATCCGGTCAAGACTCAGGTATTCCAGGCCGACCGACTCCAGGAACATCAGGCGGTCTCGGATCTCCCTCAAGACCTTGGTCGCGATCTTCTCGTCCCGGCCGGACAGGCTGATGTCGGCAAACCAGGCCCGAGTCCGATGGATCGGCATGGCCGACACCTCGGAGATACCGGCGCCGTCGACGAGAACCGCCAGAGACTCGGGCCGAAGGCGTGCGCCGTTACACGACGAACAGGTGGTAAATGACATATAGCGCTCGAGCTCTCGCCGAATTTCTTCCGATGCCGTCTCGCCATACCGTCTTTCGATCCTCGGGACCAGTCCTTCCAATCGGTCCCGGAAGCGGTAGGCGCCCTTCTTGCCCTCCCATACGAAATCGAACTCGTCATCGGACCCGAAAAGAATCAAGCGGCGAATAGCTTCGGGAAGATCCCGCCACGGCGTTCTCAAGTCAAACCCGAGGGATGTTCCCAGTTGACCCAAGAGCCGACCAAACCACGAGGCGCCGCCATTGGTGACTGTCGCGAGGCACCCGGCGCCGATCGATCTGGTTGGATCCAGCACCAGCTTTTCGGGGTCGATCTCTCTCAGAAAACCCAGGCCCGAGCACTTCGGACACGCTCCCTGTGGCGAGTTGAAGGAGAAAAGGCGCGGCGAAACCTCCGACAGAGAAAAGCCACACTCCAAACAGGCCAGGAGCGACGAGAGTTGCATCTCCGGATGACCTTCGGCGGCAATGCGAACCAACCCCTGACCAACCTTGAGTGCGGTCTCCAGAGATGACGCCAACCGGCTCTTGACACCCTCCCTGACAGAGAGGCGATCAATGACCACCTCGATCGTATGTTTCCGCTTTTTGTCCAGCTCGGGTCTTTCGGCGATCTCGACAACTTCGCCGTCAACCCGCGCCCGAACGAATCCCTCCCGCCCCATCTGCTCGAACAGTTTTCGGTGTTCACCCTTGCGGTCCCTGATGAGGGGCGCCAGGACCAAAAACCGGCTGCCGTCGGGCAGGCCCAGGATCCGATCAACCATCTGGTCAACGGTTTGAGATTGGATCGGCGTGTGATGCACCGGGCAATGCGCCACGCCGATCGAGGCCCACAGCAGCCTCAGATAATCGTGAATCTCGGTAACGGTTCCGACGGTCGATCGGGGATTTTTTGACGTGGTCTTCTGTTCGATCGAAATGGCGGGGGAAAGACCTTCGATCAAATCAACGTCGGGCTTCTCCATCTGATCCAGAAACTGCCGGGCGTAGGCCGACAGACTTTCGACATAGCGTCGCTGTCCTTCGGCAAAGAGCGTATCGAATGCCAGGGAACTCTTGCCGGACCCCGAAACTCCGGTGATGACGACCAGTCGATTCCTGGGAATCGATACGTCGATATTCGCGAGGTTGTGTTCCCTCGCCCCTCGAATGACGATCTCGTCACGAATGCCGGTCGGCTCATGGTCCATGTCTCAAACTCCCCAGGGATCTAACCGGAAAATGGCCGGTTCTATTCTCCATCAAGACTGGCTGAGTTCCAATACTGTCCGACGTACGCACCCGCTCACGGCCAGGATGGCCGCACCACAAAGGATCGAAAAATTGTGGTGCAGGCTTCCAGCCTGCTTGAGTTCTCAACTGAACAGTATTGGGCTTAGCTCAGGAGTCTCTCTCCTTCATCGCCTGGTCGGCTTCCCGATCCAATGTCCGTTGCCTCAGGGTCTCCCTCTTGTCGTGGAGTTGCTTGCCCCGGACGAGCGCCACCCGGACCTTGATCCAGTTCCCGTCAAGAACGACTTCGATCGGCACGACGGTCAGGCCCTTTTCCGCAACCTTGGACGCCAGGCGGAGAATCTGTCGCTTTTCCAAGAGGAGGCGCCGCCGTCTCAAGGGGTCGTGCCCCGAGTAGCCGGCATGTTCGTAGGGGCTGATATGACAGCCCACCAGAAACGCTTCACCTCTCTTGAAGTCCACATGGGCCTCTTTGAGGTTGATTCTGCCGGCTCGAATGGCCTTGACCTCGGTGCCGACCAACTCGATCCCGGCCTCTACCGTCTCCAGAAGGTGGTAGTCGTGCCTGGCCTTCCGGTTGGTGGCTATGACTTTTCGTTGGCGGTCGACCACCTCAGACGACCCGGATCAGGGCGTCCACCACTCGTGAATCGAACTGGCGGTTTCCTTCCGACCGCATGGTCTCAACCGCTCGTTCAGGTGTCACCGGACGTCGATAACTATCCGACGAGGTCAGGACGTTCCAGACTTCGGCCACATGAACGATCCTGGCAAGCAGGGGGATGGCTTCCCCGGCCAATCCGTCCGGATACCCGGTGCCGTCCCACCGCTCATGGTGGTGTCTGATTGCATTTTTGATCTCACCCAATCCCGCTTCGGCGACGATGCGTTCACCCTCAATGACATGGTTTCGGAAGGTTTGTCGCTCGTTGGGTCCGGGCGCCTTCATTCGATAAAGTCGCTCATAATCCAGGTCCAACATGCCAACATCATGAAGAAGGCCGGCAAGTGCCGTGGTCTCGCACTGTACCCGAGGAAGACCAAGATCCCGGGCCGTCAACCACGACAGGCGAGAAACTGAAAGGGCGTGTCTCTCGAGATGGATGAACTCCCGGCCCGGCGGTCGCAGGAGGCCACGAGCGAGTCGATTTCGAGAATAACGTATGACCGATTGTGTGGAAATTTCACGCGCTCTCCGGCCCAGGCGATGCATCATTCGGGGCACGGAACCGCTTTCAGAACAACCAACAGCCCCGACGACGACGGCCCACCCTTCACTGAAGACCAAGACCGCCGCTCCGGCGACCTGCGGGCCAATCTCCCGTCTCTGGTCATCCCGTGTGACAGCCTGAACCGACCATGAGTCTGGTCCGGGTGGGTCCAAGCCCTTGGATCTCAGTGCATCGGCTTGATGATGAAACAATGGATCCATATTATCGGCACCCAATTCATCGACAACGATCACTTTTGAACCCACACCGGATCCGTCCGCTATCGTCAAGGCCGCCAGGGCAATCTCCGGCTCTCGCGACACCTCAGCCGTGAAACAACGGTACAGTTGCTCCAGTCCGGTCTGGTCCAGGACTGCTCCGACAGCCACCACCGGCGCCGGGAGATGCAGCGCAGGAGAAACCTCTTCCATTACGGACTCGGGCGGCGCCTCTTGTGCAAAATCCTCAATCACTCCGGTCAACCGTACTAACTTCAACAGGTCCGCAGCGATGGATTGTGCCATCTTTTCATCTTCGTCAACAAAGGAGCGTCTCCGACCTTTGTCCCGAGCATCGACAAAACCCACAAGGCGACTGTCACCATACAATGGTGTCAGCAGCATATGTTGGCTTCCTGCTGTATTAAGAATATCGAAGAGTTCCGGACTCTCATCCCGGTGATTGACAATCAGAGGTTTATCCCTGATCTCGCGTGCCTTGAGTACGAGTGACGACCGGGCATCATGTCGGGTGGCAAGGGCCTCCCGGCGGCCGAAACCGTACTGGGTAGCCAGGAGGTAGGCGCCATCCGGAGCCAGTAGATACAGCGCGGCCTTCGTGCTGTTGACCTCCTCAAGGAAACGAAACAATGTCTCCTTGAATGATCGCTCTATTTCCGGCGTCCAACCCTGTAACGTAACGGCCATATTTTCAATCCTGGCCTCGATCCTACGGGAAACCCGCCCAAGAGGCAATGAACCCACCCCCGAAAGACTTGATTGGATGATAATATCGGTTCGATGATTTCGTTGTTTTCTCTTGCCGTGGTGGCGACCCTGATAGCACCAGCCCCACTGACCGCCCACATCTCACCGGAGCATCAATCCCTGGATGTCCGATTGGAACTCAATGTTCCGCTTCCGGATGTGTTCATGGACGCTCTTCCGTCGGGGGGCGTTGTCCGAGTGATATATCCCCTTCGAGTCCGTTCGAAACGGAGTTTCTGGTGGGACGGCCGCATATGGAAGGGTGAATTAACCAGCCAGGTTTCCTTTGACCCCATTACGGGCAGGTATCGCTGTAAATTGCTTCTCGATGAGATCGTTGTTGACTCGAAGGAAGTTGATACCATGAACAATGCCGTCACCTGGTTGAGAGCCCCACCATCGGTCCAACTGGTTCTTCGTGATGATTTTAAGAAACTGGATCGACTCTATCTTCGAGCCCGCGCCGTCTTTTCGACATCGACGACGTGGTTGGTTTTCCCTGATCGGGAAGGTACCGACTGGGTAACGGTTCCCGTCATCCAGGACCCGGTCGCGGCCAAGGAGCCGGGCAAAGCCCCTCATGCGGACTCCGGCTGACGCCATGCCTCTTAATCCGTATTTCTCACCAATGATCTGCTACGGAGCAAAATACGCAATAAGCTGTGGTGTTTTCTTGAATTCGCTCAATCAACATAGTGCGGACTATGCCTCATTCGCTCATCCTGCGAAAAACACCACAGCTCACCACGTCTTTCGCACCTCGCGACGAAAACTGGTGAGAAATGCGGATTAACTTCCGGTCCTGGTATCGATTTCGGAAGGAGAACCGCTTTCTCTTAACCGTTTTTTCCATCATGCTTCTCCTGTCGGCTGGGGCTTTTTTTCTCTCCCAGCGAACCCAGGCGGCGTCCTCTCAGGAGCTGACCAACCGCCTGCTTCTTTTCGTTCTCTGGTATCTCGATGTTTCTTTGATCCTGGTGCTCTCCTTTATTATTGTTCGGAGCTTGATCAAGCTTCTGCTGGAGCGTCGCGCCGGCATCCTCGGCGCCCGTTTCAGAACGAAGTTGATCTTGACTTACATCGTCCTGACCTTTGTGCCGGTGATCTTTATTTTCCTGATTGCCACAAATCTGCTCCAGCACTCAATTGACCGCTGGTTTTCCTCACCCGTTGAAAATATTCTCCGGGGAGGCCGGAACCTCGCAGTCGAACTTCGGGAGACGATTGAAGACCGGTTGGAACGCCAGGCAGCCATCGCAGCCGCAGAATTGGAAAAAAGACCACGAGACACCTCTCTGGCCGACCTTCAGCGAGTGATGGCCGTCGATCTTTTGGCCCTCTTCGACGGTGACATTCTGATTGAATCCGTTGCCGATCCCCGGAAAATTCCGGCGCCCGTGCCCGAGCTTCGATGGTCGGAACTCGAGACTCAAGGGGTTCGCGTCGATCGATGGCGAGGAGGGCTTCTTATCAGGGCGTGGACCCCGATCGGAACGGACAACAAGCACATGGTTGTCGGGGCAATCCTCCCCAGCAACCTTCTGCTTCACCTTCAAAGGGCAACCGATGCGGACGCCCAGTTTCAAGAAATGAAGGCCCAACAGGGTACGGTCACGGCCACCACAATTCTGGTCTTCCTTTCGGTGACGCTGCTCCTTCTGTTCTCTACCGTCTGGCTCGGTTTGTATCTCTCAAAGCGATTCACCGAACCGCTCCTCGCCGTCGTTGACGCCACTCGGCGGGTGGCCGAAGGCGATGCCCTGGAAGAGGTTGTCGCCCCCGCTTCGGATGAGGTCGAAGTATTGGTGGACTCCTTCAACGCAATGGTCCGCCGCGTCCGTTCGACCGAGCAGGAGATTATGTCCTCAAACCAGGAACTGGCCACACTGCTTGCGACAATTCCCACAGGAGTCCTGACACTGAGCCCGGACAATGTCCAATTTCGGCCCAATGCCGCTGCTGCCGTGATGCTGGGGCATACGCCGTGGCAACGAACCTGGCAACCTGTCGATATATTGAAGACAACCGGCCTCGAGGAACTGCGCCTGTATCTTGAAAGCCCTGACCACCACCGACAGCGGCTGGAAATCGATCTGACGGTAGGTGGTGAAACCTGCCGTGTCGAGGTCTCCCGCCGCCCCCTTGCCGGCGGTGGTTCAGTGGTCGCCATGGACGATCTGACCGAGTTGGTGGCGGCACAGCGTCAGGCGGCATGGAGTGAGGTCGCCCAACGGATCGCCCATGAGATCAAGAACCCCCTGACACCGATCCGATTGGCTGCCGAACGGGTCCAGCGGCGAGTCGCCGGTCTGGGAGGAGACCTTGAGCACATTCTCTCGTCCAGTTGTGAGGCGATTATCGCCCATGTCTCCGGGCTCCAGGACCTTGTCAACGCCTTTCACCAGTATGCGCAGATGCCCACAATCACTCCGCAACCATGGTCGATCAACCGTCTGGTCAATGAGACGGCGGCCCTGTATGTGGATTTTCGGCCAGGGTTGGCGATTGTCACCGAGTTACCGGAAGAACCTCTCTGGGCCATGGTGGATCCGGTTCCGTTTCGACAAGCTCTGGTCAATCTCATCGACAACGCGGCTGCGGCCATCCCGGGACCGGGACGCATCGATATTCGTGCATGGGCCGACGACACCAGTGCCATACTCGAGATCCTCGACAGTGGTTCCGGGCTCCCAACAGAGGATGTGCGGGTTCTGACCCAACCGTTCTTTTCGACCAAGGGGCGGGGTTCAGGCATGGGCCTGGCCATTGTCGACCGTATCGTCCGGGATCATGACGGTGTGTTTGAAATTGGAAACCGTGAAGGGCAGGGTTCTCGAGCACGTATTTCTCTCTTTGGCGCTGTCGTCACCCAACCGGACACTGCCCATGAGTCGGACTGACCGGCCCACCCTCGAAGGGTTGGGAATTGACCGTATTGAAATCCAGAGATACCATCGAGCCTATGACATATCCAGGCAATCCGGAACTCTCTGCCCAGGCACAAGAGCGGGTTATGTCCGCGTTTCGCCAAGTGGTCACCAAAATTCAGGATGGTTTGTCCAGTGAGGCCCTGATTGGACTGGAGTTTGTTCTCCGCCTTGATCCAACATTCGCTCCCGGGGTCGCCCTACAGGAGCAGTTGATCAGTGACCAATCCAACATTGATCTCTCCAACATCATTGCCCATCTTGAATCACCCGATACGGATACCATCAACCTCTTATTGATAGAAGCTGTCGAAGAGTATAATCAACACAACTACCTCGAGGCTCGGGAGCGTGTCAAAAAGGTTCTGATTGATCTTCCGGGTCATGCCGAAGCCAGGAACCTGGCCACTCAGATCGACGATGCCATCAAGGTGGAAACTCAGGTTGGACAGTTTCTGACCCAGGCAAAAGAGGCCTTGGCCGCCAATAGACCACAGGAAGGGGCCAATTTTGTCCTTATGGCCCAGGCTCTCGACCCCCATCACGCCGGAATCGAAGCAACTCTCGCTGAGATTCGTCGGGCCAGCCCCTCAACTCAGACTCCGGTTGCAGCACACCCGCACGAGGCATCCTCCGAGACACCTGTAGATTTTGGAACGCAGGCAGACGAACAGCCCTCGACTGATGCCCCTGTTCCTCAAGAGGGTGGGTTTGCCGTCTCCGGTGATTTTGGGATCACTCCTGCCGGTGAGACCGAATCAGACTCGTGGGATGTTGCCGGCGCCTTCGACGAACCAGCCTCTCAGCCGGACCAGGCCCATGTGCAACCACCCGATCCAGGAGAGTTCGAGCTTGGCGGCAATGTGGCCGATCTCTTCGAGGTGTCGTCCGACTCCTCAGAAACACCATTGTGGGAAGAATCGGAACCTCCTGCACAGCCACCAACACAAGACACCGACACAGTAGAGGATCTCCTCGCTCAAGGAACGGCCGCCTTGGAGCTTGGGAAGCCTCAAGACGCCTTGCACCATTTATCAAAAGTCTTCCAGACCGACCCGGAGAATTTGCGGGCGGAGGCCCTGATCGACAGGGCCCGGTCGGCGATCGACGCCCTGGAACACCAACTCCAGGCCTCGTTGTCCGAAGCGGAGATGGCCTGGGACTCCGGCGAAAAGGACCGTGCTCGGTCCGTGATCGAAGAGATTCTGATTGCGGCTCCTGACAACGAGGACGCACAGGTGTTGAAGGCCCGCTTCATTTCAGAGGACTCCGATCCGGTGTTTTTGCCCTCTCCACCAGTTGACTCGATCGTCCCTCCGACCCCTGAGACCACTACCGCCACTGAAGAAGCCTCCGAGGAATACAGCGCTGCCTTCCAAGACTTTGACTCGGACCTGGACCTATTGAGTACAGATATTCCATGCAAAGAGACTGTTCCTCCGGTGGGCGGCGAGAGCCGTGTGCCGTGGCGATGGATCGTCCTCGGCACGGGCGCCATCGCCGTTGTCTTGCTGGGGATGTGGCTGGGTTCACGCTTCTTGCCACAAGGTGGAGAGGATGTCGACACCGCCCGAGCAGTCTCTGAACGGATCGAAAATGCTCAAGTTCTTTTTGACCAAGGCAAGGGGGAGGAGGCCCTGGATCTTCTTCGGTCATCTGAAGTTGAAGGAATCGATCAACAACGAATCGATAAACACATTGCTCGATTCGAGGCGGCGTTGACTCCCCCAACCCCCACACCAATTCCTGAATCTGTAGAAACCGGTCGCTCATTGATGAATGAGGATCGGTGGCTGATGGCCTTTGAAGTCGTCGAACAGGGCTTGTCCAAACACCCCGGGGATTCCGGTCTTCTGGAACTCAAGGAACAGGTCGCGTCGATCGAACCTCGTCTCAATGCCCTGTTCAGTGGGTTGTCCAAAGGAGATTTTCAGGGCTGCGCTACCCTTGGGGCAGAGTTGGCTGAGAAGTATCCAAACCAAGAGGGTTTTGGTCTGATTCTCGATCGTTGTCTCTTCAATGCGGCTTTGGCCAACCTTCGTTCTTATAATCTCACCGGCGCTCGCGGACACCTGACTCGTCTGCAGGCTCGGCATCCGGATGACAACGACGTTACCCGGATCCTGGATTTTATCTCGAGTTATTCCAGTCGTCCGGTCGACATGCAGTTGGAAATCTTTGTTGGAAGCCTGGGTTTCAGATGAGCACCTCCGACTCAAACCATCCTTTGAGGAGCTGGGACCGGTTGTCCGATATCGATGTTGAAAACATCGAATCGGAAACGACCGACCCCTCCGTCATCAGCCCGGCACTGGCCGACACCGTGCCACGGAGTGCTCGATTGGGCGCAGCCTGGGCCGATTTGGTCGTTGTCGGCGCCCTGACGACGTCGATGATCGGCGCTGTCATCGTGTCGGGTTACCCCTTGAGTATTCGGGCCCTCCCCTGGGCCGTTATCGTTGCACTGATCGGTTGGGGCGCGGCCTGTGGCGTCGTCCTTCGCGTTCGGCGAGGTACTCTGGGAATGATGATGGCTGGATTCGTATTCACTGAAGAGGTTGCCGGCCGTCGTCTGGGCTGGACTGTTGCCGCCGCTGCATTCAGTGCTCTTCTCCTCGGCCTCCCGGTCCTCCCTGGGGGCTCGGCCACATCACTGTTGTCGGTTGCTTCCGGATCCTCCATCGCTCCCAATCCGTAAGAAGCCTGATGTCTGAGTTTGTTCTGTCGGTTGTCATCCCAGCTTATAACGAAGCCGATCGTCTACCGAAGACACTCGAGAGCATTGACCTTTTTCTCCTTGAGGCCGAGGACCTCGGGCCGGCCGAGATCATCATCGTGGATGACGGGTCTAAAGACCGAACATCAGAGGTTGGCAATGCCTTCCAATCCTTCGGAAATACCGTCGTGCGGGTTTTTCGCCACCAAAAGAACCAGGGGAAAGGCGCTGCCGTCCGAACGGGATTCGAACATTCGAAGGGACGGCAAGTCCTCCTGTCGGACGCGGACCTTGCCGCTCCGATTGCAGGACTTCGTCGTATGACTCCGGCATACGGTGACTCGACCGTGGTCGTGGGGAGTCGAGCAGTGGACCGTGCCCTGCTCTTTGATCCTCAACCCCTCTATCGGGACCTGATGGGTCGCGCCTTCAATCTGATGGTCCGGGCTCTTCTGCTCCCGGGGATATTTGACACACAGTGCGGCTTCAAACTCTTCCCTGGAGGGCTTGCTCGGTCGTTGGCAATGGTCCAACGGACTGATGGTTTTGCTTATGACGTTGAGTTGTTGGCATTATCCTTGTCCTGGGGTTACAGCATCGTCGAAGTAGGCGTGCCCTGGGGCCATGTTGAGGCCTCCCGAGTACAGCCGGGGAGGCATAGCGCCCAGATGTTCCGAGATCTCCTAAGAATTTCCCTTCGGCGTTGGTCCCTCGGACTTCCACGTGAGCCGCATGAAGGGGTCTCCCTTGGCTGATGCCTGGTTAAACACGGCCTTTCTTGAGCACCTTGAATGGGAGAGAAATCTGTCACCAGCCACCCTGAAGGCCTACCGCCGAGAGATTGCCAGGGCCGTGGGATTTTTCTCCAGCGACCTCGGTCTGAAGGACCCGTCGGGGGTCACCCCGGCATCCGTGCGCTCTTTCTTGGCTCATCTCCATGGCCTTGGGCTCAGCCCTCGATCCACCGAGCGAGCTCTGGCTGCCATAAGAACCTATTTCCGGTTTCTTGTGGTCGAGAATATTCTTTCGGCCAACCCGGCAGACACCGTGGTGCATCCTCAACGCCGGCGCCGAGCCCCTCCAGTAACTCCATTGGCCGTCATCGAGGATCTCCTGGAATCCTTTCCGCCAACCCCCGCCGGAATCAGGGATCGCACCCTGGTGGAGTTTCTCTACGGATCAGGACTCCGGGTCGGGGAACTGGTCGGTCTGGATCTCACCGATCTGCAACTCAAAGCGCGTCTCGTCCGCGTCCGAGGTAAAGGACGCAAGGAACGTATCGTGCCCTACGGTACCCAGGCCGCAGCTGCACTGAGCACCTACCTCCCCGTCAGGGCTCAGTGGAAACAGGGCGCCACGCTCTCCACCGAAGCCCTTTTCCTCAACCAACGCGGGGGACGCCTGACTGACCGGTCCGTGCGGAGAATTCTCGCGGCTGCTGTCCTCAAGACCGCGACCCAACACCAAGTGCATCCTCACGCCCTTCGGCACGCTTTTGCTACTCACCTTCTCGAGGCGGGAATGGACCTCCGGGCCATCCAGGAACTCCTGGGCCACGCATCGTTGGCAACCACCCAGATCTATACAACCGTCGACCTGGCGCACTTGATGACCGTGCATCGCAAGAGTCATCCGAGGTCCCGGAGGAAGTAGGGACATCGCGCATTGCCCAAAGGGCAATCACGGCGAAGCCGTGGAGATCGCGAAGCGATCCGCGTGGGCAAAGGACCCGCGCCCAGCCCGAAGGGCTGCCGAGCCGAGAGGCTCGGACCCGCGAAGCGGGTGGCGTGGGCAGAGGACATCGCGCATTGCCCGAAGGGCAATCACTGCTGTAGAGGCACGGCGTGCCGTGCCCGGGCTTTTTGGGTTGGCTCTGGTTGTTGAAACACGGGCACGGCACGCCGTGCCCCTACACACCCCACCCACCAATCAACTCCAGCGCTCTTTCGGCCTGAGCTGCCCTCCGTTCCCTCTTGGACCGGATTCGTCTCAGGTCTTCGGGGCACCGAAGGAGACCCCATGTAATGTTCGACGGTTGAAAACCTGCCGCCGGCCGCTCCGTCAAATGGCGTATGAGACCTCCCATGGCCGTTTCCGCAGGAGGCGCCTGGGGAGACTCTCCCTTGAATTCCGACGCGAGGGTTCTTCCCGCCATCAGACCTGTTGCGGCCGATTCAACATAGCCTTCGACGCCGGTCATCTGGCCGGCGACACGGATGGCCGGCTTTTGTACCAGGCGAAGCAGGGGATCGATGTGGGCCGGGGCGTTGATATAGGTGTTGCGGTGCACCATGCCAAACCGAGCAAACCGGGCCTCTTCAAGGCCGGGAATCATACGAAGGACCCTCTTCTGCTCGATCTGCTTCAGTTTGGTCTGAAATCCTACCAAATTCCAATGGTCCGCGGCCAAATCGTCCTGCCGGAGCTGAACAACGGCCCAGGGACGTATACCGGTATTGGGGTCGATCAAGCCGACCGGCTTCATCGGCCCGAACCGCAGGGTGTCCCGACCTCGTTCGGCCATCACCTCGATCGGCAAACACCCCTCGAAGAACGAGATATCCTCCTGTTCGAATTGTTTGAAATCGACCCTCTCTGCAGCCAAAAGTTGGTCAATGAAGGCCTCATACTGCTCTCGGTTCAACGGGGCGTTGAGATAGTCAGCCCCGTCTCCCTTGTCGTATCGGGAAGCCCTGAAGAGCCGGTCGTGAACCAGTGAATCTGCCGCAACGACCGGTGCCACGGCATCAAAGAAACTCAAGGCCTCCTCCCCCAACAGCGATTGCAAAGTGGCGTGAAGGCCTGGAGATGTCAGAGGTCCGGTAGAGATAATTGCCGGTCCTTGGGGAAGGTCGAGAACCTCCATTCGCTCAATCGTTATCAACGGGTGGGAGGAAATCCTCTCGCCCACCCTCTCGGAAAAGAGTGTTCTGTCGACAGCCAGGGCACCCCCAGCCGGAAGGGCGGTTTCCCGGGCACTCTTGATGATCAGTGATCCCAGACACTCCATTTCTCTCTTGAGCAACCCCACCGCGTTGCCCGGCGAGTCTCCTCGCAGGGAGTTTGAGCAGACCAGTTCGGCAAAACCATCCGTCGTGTGGACCGGCGTTGTGCGTGTTGGTCTCATTTCAAACAGGCACACAGGCAGACCCGCCTCGGCCAACTGCCACGCAGCTTCGCAGCCCGCCAGGCCCGCACCGACAACAGGAATCGCGGCTTCGCCGGCCCTCTTTTCCCTTTCTGAAACCTCAATCATCTCCGCCTCCGAATCAGTCCGTCCGGACCACGTTCAACGAGACCTTGTATTTCCATCTCGACGATTTTCGCTTGAACCAAATCCACGCTCTGTCCCATCCTCTCGCCCAGTTGATCCACGGAAACGGCTTCGCCAAACTCCAGGAACATCACCTCCGGGTCAATGTTCGGCATGCTGTCGGCCTCGAGACCCAAAGCATCGAGAAGATCTTTTGGGCAGGTCACCGGTTGGGCCCCGGCCCGCAACAGACCGTTGGGTCCCACCGAGACCTCGGAGAAGATGCTTCCGGGCACGGCCATGACATCTCGGCCTTCATCCAGGGCCTGTCGGGCCGTACTAAGAGCCCCGGAACGGGCGGCGGCCTCGACTACAACAACGATCGAAGCCAATCCGGCAACAATCCGGTTTCTTTCGGGAAAGTGGTGCCGCCGTGGAGGCGACCCAGGTAGATACTCGGTCAAAAGAGCGCCGGTCTCGGCAATTTGATCTGCCAGGCGGGCGTGTTCGGGCGGGTAGATCCTGTCCGGTCCGCATCCCCAGACCGCCCATGTTGTTCCTCCAACACTGAGTGCACCCTCGTGAGCCGCGGCATCCACACCTCGTGCCATACCGGAGATAATTGTGCCGCCGGCCCGGCCGACACTTTCAGCCAAAAACCTCGAAGCTTGAATGCCATAGGGTGTCGCCCGACGAGACCCCACGATCGCAACCGACGGTCCACCACCCAATAGCCCTTTGACAAAAAGGCCCAATGGGGGGTCCGCCGTGTGGTTCAGGCCTCCAGGGTAGTCAGGCGCCTCAGAACTCATCCACCGCCACCCGGCCCGGGAGACTCGCTCCAGAAGCTGGGGAACTGCCGACTCTTGGGTCATCCGGGCAGCATCCAGTATCGCCTTGGGCACTTTGCCGTCCAGAACATCGGCCAAGTCCTCGGCTGGGTCCCCAGCCTCGGCAACGATCCTGCGGACCTTGGCGCCCCCTCCGGCCATCAAGAGCCCCAATCGCGAAATCATCCCACATTTTCCCATCAGCCCCTCCGTCACGAACTTCCCAATCCTAAGAGATCCGAACCCATGGTGAGAAATTCGGGGCAAAAGATTCGTCTTGCAGGGTATACTGGATCGGTGAAATTTAAGGTCCTTGGTTGTTTTGGTGGTGACGATCCTTCCTGTCGAATGACCTCCTTTTTAATCAATGACACCGTGGCAATTGATGCGGGAGCCATCACACGGGCACTCGAAATCGAACAGCAACGACGGATTCGGCATGTGGTTATCACCCACACCCATAGCGACCACACGGCCACCCTCCCCTTCCTGATTGAAAATATTTTTGGCTTCGATGATGACGCCGTGACCATTTATTCGACCCGGCGCGTCCTGGCAAATGTCAAGCGCCACCTTTTCAATAACGATACATGGCCGGATTTTAGTCGCATACCCAACCATCTCTACCCCTCGGTACGTTTTGTTGAAATCACCGCCGGTGAACCATTCACAATTGGCGGCGTAGAGGGGGGAGATCTGGAGATCACACCGATTCCGGTCAATCACATCGTGCCGACCGTCGGTTTATTGATCCGACAAGCTCAGTCTTCGATTGGCTTCACATCCGATACCGGTCCGACCGAGGAATTCTGGGAGCGGGCCAACCGGACCGAAAATTTAGAGGCGGTCATCACAGAATGTTCTTTTCCAAACCGGCTTCAGGCCATTGCGGACATCAGCCTTCATTTAACACCAGGCACCCTTGCGGAGGAGTTGAAAAAACTCAACACCGGGCCCCTTGTGCGCCTCTACCACCTTAAGCCACCGTATCTCGATGAAATCAGGGCGGAGTTGCAAACCACGCCGTTTTCACATCCAGTCGAGGAGCTGGAGCAGGACCGGGTCTACGATTTCTGAAAGGCCTGCGGGGCTAGCAGGGCCCCCAGATCAGCGTTGAGATCAAAGACCACCCGACCGCGAAGACCTGGAGCAAAAATATCGTGTTTGGGCGCAAGGGTGGCCCTCAGAACAAGATGCTCCCCTTCTTTGTGAAGACTCAGTGCTTCAAATGGAAACTGTCCTTCTATTCGATCCAGGCGCCATCCTGAGTCATGATCGGTCACCCGAAACTCGACGGTCTCTCCCAGTAAATCCTTAATGACGGCACGATCACCCACTGTTGTAGCCTCTTCCACATCGATTCTTCTCTCTAGAATGGCCGATGGGTCCCGCCACAGCACCGACGCCTCTCCCCCTTCTCGAGCCACCTCAACCGTTGTCGGTTGGGGACCATGGTCGAACATCAGCCCTTCGATCACCTCTCCATCAACGCGTTGACCCCTGATGAGTATCTGTTCCATGCGTTCTTTGTCGACAGAGCACCGGGTCTTTGAAAACAAATCTTCAATTTCCAACACCGTATCCCGAAGGAGAAACCTGGCGGAGTCAGAGAACCACAGGAGTGTGAATTCTGGTGGCGTTTGGGAAGCGCTCGAACCTGTCTCCAGAAAAGCCTGCTGCCGGCCGGCAGCCTCCCGGCAGAGAATCCCTCCATCAAAGGTGTAGACGCCATCTGGACCGAGTTCTTCCCTGCCCAACCCCACCCGCACCGGGAGACCGGGGGCCACAACGGTACTGCCAACCTCAAACCATGGCCACCGCACTCCAAAGGCCGTTCCCCACCGATGCGGCCCGGAGGAAACCAGGGCTATCAATTCATCGAAAGCACCAAGGCCTGAACACCACCTGGCTTCGGCAATCTCCTCCACTTTTCCCTGCTTTGGGCCGCCGATCCTCAGGGGAAAGCGCCGGGCCATCAAGGCCGCCGCCTCCGCCGCCCCCTGCCGGGGATCAATCCCAGCAGCCGATACCAGGGCAGCAACCCGGTTCATCGGCCCTGCCGTTCTATTTCCCGAAGGAAAAGTTCGTGAATCACTGTGCCCTTTCCCAGCTCTGGATGGAATGTGGCGGCCAGGATTCCCGGGGACCGAAGAAGAACCGGATCATCACCCCTCCACGCCAGGGTCTCAACGCCTTCGCCAACCCTTGTGACCCTCGGCGCCCTGATAAAAACAGCCTCGCCGGCGTTGTCTCCCTGATATTGAGGACTGAAGTGCAAGGCTTCGACCGATGAAAAGACCTGACGACCATATGCGTTTCTTTCGATGTCAACGTCCAGGGCGCCAAGACTCTGCTGGTGGGGGGTGACCTTTTTTGCGAGGAGTATCACTCCGGCGCAGGTTGCCAGCACCGGGAGCCCAGAGTCAATTCTCTTTCTGATCCGCACGAAAAGCTCTTGCGGTTCCATCAGGCGCAGCATTGCAGAGCTCTCGCCGCCAGGAAGCAACAAGGCGTCGACCGCCTCCAGCTCATTTGCCGTTCGGACGAGGACACTCGAGACTCCGAGCCGTCGAAAGACCCCGCGATGCGCTTCAAACGCACCCTGAAGGGCCAGAACCCCAATTACGTGCTGATCCTTCAACATCTTCGGAAACTCAAAGCCTGCTTTCTGGTCAGGCGCCTGCACCCGCCACCCAAAGAACACATCAAAGGGTCCCGGTGATTTTTTTGGGCCCCTTTTATGGACAGATAGCCGACAGCTGATAGCCGATAGCTACCATGTTCGACTGTTACCATCCACGCCGGGAGAGCATTTCCTCTGTCGTGAGTTTTCCGGAATCCAAGCCTGACATCGCCTCACCCAAACCCTTTGAGATTTCCAAAAGCTTGGAGGGGTCTTGCCAATGGGTCACTGCCTGAACGATTGCCTTCGCCCGCCGGTCAGGGTCATTCGCTTTGAAAATTCCCGATCCAACGAAAACCGACTCGGCACCCAACTCCATCACCAAAGCCGCATCTGCGGGCGTCGCAATTCCTCCCGCGGCAAAGTTGGGAACAGGAAGTCGCCCATGTTCCGCAACCCAACAGACCCACTCATAGGGGGCCTGGATCTCTTTGGCGTAGGCCATCAGTTCATGCTGATCAAGGATCCCAAGTGTACGAATGCCCCGCTGCACGGCCCTCATGTGCCGAACGCCTTCGACGATATCTCCGGAACCGGCTTCCCCTTTGGTTCGAATCATCGCGGCGCCTTCACCGATACGACGAAGAGCCTCGCCCAGGTTCCTGCAGCCGCAGACAAAAGGCACGTCGAACCCGTGTTTGTTGACATGGTTTTCATCGTCCGCCGGCGTCAAGACCTCACTCTCGTCGACGAAGTCGACCTCGAGAGCCTGGAGCATGCGAGCCTCGGCAATGTGCCCGATTCGACACTTTGCCATCACAGGAATCTGAACAGTTTCTTGGATTTCCTGGATCTTCTCCAGGGCGGCCATTCGTGCCACCCCGCCTTGAACCCGGATGTCGGCCGGCACGCGCTCCAACGCCATGACGGCGGCAGCGCCGGCATCCTCAGCGATCTTCGCCTGATCCGCTGTGGTGACATCCATAATCACGCCACCTTTCAGCATTTCGGCCAACCCAACCTTTATTTGGAACTTTTTATCATGGTTTTGCATTACACCCTCCGAACCGCCGCATTGTACACCCTAGAGGTCCGGCCGGACCTCTAGACATGCATACCGGATTCGTTTTTTGTTTGTGGCGTCACCCCTGGTTTTCGGCGCAACCGGAGAAGGGACACCGTGTTGACAACGATGTGGGCAGCAGCAGCGGCCGGATACCCCCACTGTTCAAAAACTAGACCGAACGCCAAGCCAAGAACCAGTGCAATCACCGGCCACGCCCAAAGACGACGGTCCGGAACGATGTGCAACAGGGCGAAGAGAACCGCAGCAGCCACCAACCCAATCCACGGCTGAAGCAGGGCTCTGATCAATGCCTCTTCAGCCAGGCCGGAAAAGACCGCGACCGCCACAGCATCAAAGAAGCTCCAGCCCTGGACCATGTCGGCCTGCCATCGCTCGAGGTCTTTGACGATTGGGACGAAGAGCAGGACCCCCATGAAGGCCAGAGCGACCCCTCCAGCAACAACGCCGGCGCCGAGCGACTCTATCCACGGTGTCCGGGGCAGCAGCGCCGTCATTGGTCCTTGGCCCCTGAAGAATAATCCGACCGCAGCCACGACCGCCAGAACACCCTCCTGGTGCAGCAGCGCCGTAGCCCGTATTGGCACGGGATCAACGGTGAATGATCGTGTCACGCCTCGGTTTGGGGTTCATTATCAACTTGGGGTTCATTATCAACCGGTTCGCCCTCGTCGGCATCAATAACTTTGGCGACTGAAACGACCTTGTCCCTTTCACCAACACGGATAACTCGGACACCCTGTGTGGCCCGGCCCGCTTGTCGTATCTCCTCAACCCTGGTCCGGATGACAATGCCCTTTTCGGTGACCAGAAGTACCTGGTCAACCTCTGTCACACACCGGATCCCGGCGACCATTCCATTTTTCTCGGTGAGCCGGATGAGAATAATGCCCTTCCCTCCGCGTCCCTGCACACGGAATTCCGAGAGTTGGGTACGCTTGCCAAACCCCTGGTCGGTCACGACCAGGATGTCCGCCTCGGAATCCGCTTCGAAGGAGGCAACTTCCTCGACCCAATCGTCGGTCCCTATTGTGATTCCTCGGACCCCCGCGGCGGTCCTGCCCATCGATCGAACCTGATCCTCGTGAAAACGAATGGCCCGCCCGCGATGCGTTCCCATGAACACATGGCTGTTGCCGGTCGTCAGGTGCACGGTCAACAGGTCGTCGTCCTCGTTGATGGTGACCGCTCGTAACCCACTGGTTCTGATGTTTTCGAACTCACTGAGCGCGGTACGCTTGACCCTCCCTTTTCGTGTGGCAAAGAACAGGAACTGATCCTCTTTGTCGTCAAAGTTCCGAACCGCCAAAAGGGTTTCAATCCTCTCATTTTCCCCAAGTTTTAGAAGGTTGACCATTGCCCGCCCCTTGGCGTTGGGGGCAACTTGGGGCAACTCGTAGACCTTCCTGGAAAAAACACGTCCGGTGTTGGTGAAAAAGAGCATCGTCGCGTGGGTCGAGGCGACGAAGAGTTTCCAGACCTCGTCCTCCGCCTTGGTTGCCATGCCCACCTTGCCCCGTCCACCTCGCCGCTGGGCCCGATATTCAGTCAACGCTGTCCGCTTGATGTAGCCCCCACGGGTTACCGTGATGACCATGTCCTCTTCGACAATTAGATCCTCCATCTCAATGTCGGAATAATCGTCAACAATCTCGGTTCGTCGAACGTCTCCGAAAGTGGCTTTGACTACTTCCAGTTCCTCAATGACGATATCTTCGACCATAATGTCGGACCGAAGAATCTCCTCGAGATGTGCAATTGTTGCCTGGAGTTCCCGGTACTCCTCAAGGATTTTGTCACGCTCCAGGCCCGTCAACCGCTGCAGGCGCATGTCGAGGATGGCCTGCGCCTGAAGTGCTGACAACCCAAACTCTTCCATGAGGCCCGCTTTGGCTTCTGGGGGGTCTGCCGCTGCCCTGATGAGCTTGATGACAGCATCGAGGTTGTCCAGTGCAATGACCAGTCCCTCGAGGATATGGGCGCGCTCCTTGGCCCGGGCCAGGTCAAACTGTGTACGCCGCACGACCACTTCTTTCCGGTGGTCGATGAAATGGCCAAGCAGTTCTTTCAGGCTAAAGACCTTTGGCTGCTTGTTAAGAATTCCCAAAAGGATGATCCCGAAGGAGGCCTGCATCTGGGTCTGTTTGTAGAGTTGATTGAGGACGATCTCGGGAATTGCGTCTCGTTTGAGTTCGATTACAACCCGGATCCCATCCCGGTCACTCTCATCTCTGAGGTCGGCGATGCCGTCAATTTTCTTTGTATGGACCAGGCTGGCTATTTTTTCAACCAGGGTTGCCTTGTTCACCTGATAAGGCAACTCTTCCACGATGATACGTGGGCGTTTCTTGCCGTCGGGCTCTTCGATGCGTACCCGGGCCCGCATCCTCAGGCTGCCTCGGCCGGTCCGATAGGCATCGACGATGCCCCGCCGCCCGTGAATAAACCCGGCCGTCGGAAAGTCGGGACCGGGAATCAAGGACAACAGTTCATCGAACGACACCTCCGGGTTTCGGCAAACGGCCATAGCGCCGTCGATGATTTCTCCAATATTATGGGGCGGAATATTGGTCGCCATACCTACAGCAATACCGGTAGACCCATTGACCAAAAGGTTGGGGTAGGAGGCCGGCAGAACCTGTGGTTCACTCATCGACCCGTCGTAATTGGGGCTCCAGTCCACGGTCTCTTTGTCGATGTCGTCACCGAGAAGTTGATGCGCCAGGCGAGTCAGGCGAACCTCGGTATAACGCATCGCAGCAGCAGCATCTCCGTCAACCGAACCGAAGTTGCCCTGGCCGTCAACCAGGATGTATCGCATGGAGAATTCCTGAGCCATACGAACGGCGGTATTGTAAATCGCCAAATCGCCATGGGGGTGGTACTTACCCATGACGTCACCGACGATGCGTGCCGATTTCTTGTAGGGCCGGCCGGCGGTACTCCCGCTTTCCCACATGCCGTAGAGGATTCGACGGTGAACCGGCTTGAGTCCATCCCGAACATCAGGCAATGCGCGCCCGATGATCACGGACATCGCATAATCCAGGTACGAATTCTTCAGTTCTTCTTCAATAGCGATCGGCTGGCTTTGGCCTCGTGGCGTGTTATGGGTTTCATTCATGGGTTGTTCCGTTAAATATCAATGTTTCGAACATCAAGGGCATTCTCCTCAATGAACCGTCTTCGTGGTTCAACGGCATCTCCCATCAAGATCGTAAAGAGTTCGTCCGCTCTGGCGGCATCCTCTACGGTGACCTGGAGGTACCTACGATTTTCCGGGTTCATCGTCGTTTCCCAGAGTTGGTCGGGGTTCATTTCACCGAGACCCTTGTAGCGGGAAATGGCCAGTCCCTTTTTTGCCACTTCGTAGACGTGGACAACCAACTCGTCCAGTGACTGGAAGTCTGTACTCTCCCCGTTGCGTTCGAGATGATAAGGGCCCACCCTTATTGTGTCGAGTTGTTCCAAAATATGGTGGGCGCGCCGGTAGTGGCCGCTTTCCGTCAATTCCCGACCCAGGTTGACATCCCAACTCCTGCCGTTGTGTCCCATACGAAACCGGACAAATTCCAAACCATGCTCGTCGTCGTGCTCAACGTGAACCTCATCGTAGCCCAGGGCTTCGATGACCGACGCCATTTCTGCCGCCGTACCGATTTGACCATTGAACTCCGTATCAATCGCCGCGATGACGACATCTCGCGGCCACCCCCGTCTCTCCAGATGCCTTATTGTCGTCAACCACTCGCCGGCTATCGAAATGCCGTGGCGAAGGTCTCGGCCCGCCAGGGTCTTTCCTGAACCGTCGACCTTGAGGCTGTATTCCGCCTCAACCCGATCCAGGAGGAATCGGGAAAGATCCTCGTCGTCCTTGATGTACGTTTCTTTCTTCTTTCGGGTCACTTTGTAGAGCGGTGGTTGGGCAATAAAAAGGTGTCCCCGCTCAACCAGTTCCATCATCTGCCTGTAAAAGAAGGTCAAGAGCAGGGTTCGAATGTGACTGCCGTCAACATCGGCATCGGTCATGATGAAGATCTTGTGGTACCGGACCTTGAGGGGGTCAAACTCCTCCGCTCCAATCCCGGTTCCCAGGCATTGAATCAACGCGCGGATTTCCTCTGATGCCAACATCCGGTCGAAGCGCGCCTTTTCAACATTAAGAATCTTGCCCCGGAGAGGCAAGATCGCTTGAAACCGCCGATCACGCCCCTGCTTGGCCGACCCCCCGGCCGAGTCCCCCTCAACAATGAAGAGTTCCGCCTTCTCTGGGTCCCGCTCGGAACAGTCCGCAAGCTTTCCTGGGAGCGCCGAGCTCTCGAGGGCGCTCTTGCGCCGGGTCAGTTCCCGCGCTTTACGCGCTGCGTCACGTGCGTGGGCAGCATCAAGACACTTTCCAATGATGACCCGGGCAACCGCGGGGTTCTCTTCGAAGAACGTAGCCAGCCTGCTATTAATGACAGACTCCACCCACCCTTTGATGTCGGATGAAACGAGCTTGTCCTTTGTTTGGCTGGAAAACCGCGGCTCACAGACCCGAACCGAGATGATGGCGGTCAGGCCCTCTCGGACATCCTCTCCGGACAGGTTCTCCTTCATTCCCTTGAGTAAATTCTGCGACTGGGCATAGGCATTGACGGTTCGTGTCAATGCGGCACGGAAGCCCGAGAGGTGCGTTCCGCCATCACGGTTGAACACCGTGTTTGTAAAGGCCAGCACGTTCTCGTTATATCCGTCATGCCATTGCATCGCCACTTCGATCGATTCCCCTTCGTCATTCTCATCAAACAGGGTCACCGGGTCGGGGTGGAGTGGCTTCTTGGACCGGTTGAGATAACGGACGAACTGGGTCAATCCCCCATCGAAGGAAAATTGTTCCTCTCGCTCCTCTTTTTCGTCGAAGAACCGGATTGAAATTCCGGAGTTAAGAAAGGCCAATTCTCTCAGATGACGAACAAGGAGGTCAGGATGAAACACCAACACGGAGAAAATTTCCGGGTCGGGCTTGAATCGTACGATTGTCCCCGTTCTTTTGGTCCGGCCGACAGCCTTGAGGTCCGCTTGCGGCTCGCCTCGGCGATACTCTTGTTCCCAGACCTCACCGTCGCGGTGTATTTCCAGCCGCAACCACTCCGATAGAAAGTTGACCACGCTGACGCCGACACCGTGGAGGCCGCCGGAGACTTTGTAGGAGTTGGAGTCAAACTTTCCGCCGGCATGAAGCTCAGTCATGATGACCTCGGCCGCGGAACGCCCGGATTCAACATGTAAGCCGACGGGAATCCCGCGCCCGTTATCTCCTACTGTCACACTGTTGTCGGCATTGACGGTGACCTTGACCTCATCACAATATCCTGCCTGGGCCTCATCGATCGCGTTGTCGACAACCTCCCAGATCATATGGTGAAGGCCGGAGATGTCGTCGACGTCACCAATGTACATGCCGGGCCGTTTCCTGACGGCCTCCTTGCCCTTAAGAACCTTGATGCTTTCTTCAGAATAGATTTCAGTCATATACCAAACCCCTACGGGAGCTCACACCGTTGAATTTTTCCATCAACCATCGACCACCAATTCGCTGTCGGTATTACGTCCGAGATGCCCCTGTTGTGGGCGCTGGTCATTATCACCTGCCGCGTGTGTCCCAACGATTTAATAAGTTTTTCGAATACCCTGTCATCCAGTTCAGCGTCGGCGTCATCGATCAGAACAGGGATTTTTTCGTTTCGCCGCTCCTCAATTTCTGCGAGATTCGACATCCATAAGGCCGCAGCAACAATTTTGACCTGCCCTGCACTGAGAACGTCCCTTGCTGGATGTTCTCCAGCTCTCAAGGCAAGATCGTGGCGGTGTGGCCCGTCAAGAGTAAAGCCCGCTCGGCAGTCACGAACCCGTTGTTTATAATACCTCTGTCGGTAGAATTCCGCTACTGTTTCTCTTTCGAAGACGTCAAGGTCCGTCTCCATTCGGTAAACCGCGCTGATGTCCGGAAAACCCTCACCTTTCAAGAGTTGATAAACAGAGAGGAGCCTGGTTTGCCATTGTTCGATGATTCGGCAACGGCGCTCAACGATGACCGCCGCGGCACGCGCCAGGGCGTCTTCCCAAAGTTCCATCTCTGTCGACCCTCGTTTTTCGGACAGGGCGGCATTTCGTTGTCGAAGCGTCGCCCTATAGCGGTTCAAGTCCTCGAAGTGTTTTGAGTCAAGGAAAAACGACATCCTGTCTATAAAGGCCCTACGGTGTTCCGGGGGCCCCGTGATCAATGCCGTGTCCCCTGAAGAGAGAGCAAATACGGGAAACTGGAGCAGGTATTGGTCCATTGGTACGGCAACACCATTAATCTCAAAATGTCGTTTTACCGTAGTGGTACATTCAACAATCTGTCGAAGATGAACCGTCAGACCCCGCTGTTTCCCAAAAATTTCGAGACGAAAGGCTGCTTTTCCATGCCGGACCATCTTCCGAGCACCGGCTTGACGAAAAGACCGAACATTTCCTGCTGCTGCAATGGCTTCGAGAAAATTTGTTTTCCCTTGGCCGTTGGAACCAAAAATAAAATTCAACTCTGGTTCAACATCCGTTGAGACATTTTCGAGATTCCGAAACTGCCAGGTGACTATTTTTTCGAGATTCATAACTGCCGGTGAGCGTGTAACCCCAAGTTCTACTGCCGCATCGGCATCAGAACGTAGATATACTCCTCAAGACGAGGGTCATCCTCAACCGGAACAACCACCGTCTGCGTATTTCCATCTTTCATCTGCAATTCAACAACATCAACATCCAGCGCTTGAAGAACATCCATTAAATAAACGGCATTAAGGGCTACATCGATCGATTCACCCTGATACGAGATGGTTAAGATTTCTTCGGCACTCCCCTTGTCCGACCCCATGGAAATCAACGTCATCTCGCCGGCGCTCGGATCAAAACGGAAACGAACCCCTCGCGCCTTCTCATGCGCCATCAAACTGACTCGCCGAAGCGATGACAACAGTTCTTGTCGATCTACCCGGGCCCGGTAGGGATTATCTCTGACGATCACCCTTTCATATTGAGGAAAACGGAGATCGACAATCCGGGACACCAGTGTCCTGTCTCCCATCCAAAAGCCCATATGGTTTTCTCCAACAGAAATGCGAACATTTTCGTCAGAGAAGCGACTGAATTCCGTCAAGAGTTTTCGGGGGAAAAGTTGTTGTTCAAACGGAGGTGTGTCCATCGGCGCTGCAGCCCTGACGACTGCAAGGCGATGTCCGTCGGTAGCGGCAATTTCTATCTCACCTGGGAGAAGTTTAACCAACGCCCCGTTGAGCTGAAATTTTGGGTCGTCCTTTGTAATTGCAAAATCAATACGCTTCAACATTAACTGAAAAAGGTCGAGAGGAAGTTGATAGTCACTGGAATCCGGAACCTCCGGGACAGTCGGATACTCAGCCGGATCGGTTACGGACAAACGCGAATGAAATCTTCCACTCGTGATTTCAACGGCATCTCCATCCAATCTCAGAACAAAATCCTCCGCCGGCAAATTGCGCACCAGATTCTGGAAAACCCGATTCTCGAGGGTCACCCTTCCTCCGGTGTGAACAGCGGCGGCACACTCCGTCAATATTGTCAGGTCAAGATCCGTCGCAACCAACCGAAGACCATCCTCAACCGTCTCGGCCAGAATGTTTGCAAGAATCGGAATTGTCGTTCGATGTTCGACAACACCCTGCAGAATTGAAAGCTCCTGAAGTACGAGGTTACGCTGTAATTTTACTTCCATCAACGACTCCTCCGACGAAGGATAATCCCATAATCTGTGTAAAAGCTAACATAAGTATTCATCGTCGTCGAGACAGTGAAAAAGTAGCATAAAGCACGGAAATGTTCTATCGAAACAAGATAAGGGCTAAAAAACCTGTGTATATTTCTGTGTGTTTTCTGTGGAAGAGGGAGAGTCACCAGCAAAACCCACAGGAAAACACAGGTTATTGACATAAAATTCACAGGGGTCTGTGAAATCAGGGGCGCTGAAAATGGTCTGTGAAGGAGGTGAGTGTTGCGTCAAAATCCGGATTGGAACGTCTCATTTTTCCAACAGTTTCAACCGCATACATTGCGGTTGAGTGATGTTTGGAAAAAAGGCGGCCGATTTCCGGATAACTGAGATCCAAAAGATCCCGAATCAGAAACATTGAGACCTGACGAGGAAGAGCGATAGATCGACGATTATTGCGACCTTTGATGTCGGAAACCCGAATACCATAGTGTTGGGCAACGAATCGAATAATGTGATTAGGCGTGGTTTCCTGTTCTTCTGGGAGGATATCAAAGAGAGCCTGGCGGACGACGTCGGTAGTCAGGGGTGCGTTTCTCAATTGGGAAAAAGCAATTGTACGATTGAGGCAACCCTCCAATTCTCGAACGTTGTTTTGAACTTGGCGAGCGATAAAAAGGACGACATCTTCGGGAAGATCCCATCCTTGGGCCCGACCCTTCTCTTTCAAAATGGCACAACGGGTTTCAAGGTCAGGAGGTTGGATATCAGTCAGCAGACCCTGCATGAAGCGGGTGCGAAGACGTTCTTCGAGTCCCTTGATGTCGGCGGGTCGGCAGTCGGAGGTAAACACAACCTGTCTTCCGGAACTTTGAAGGGTGTTGAAGGTATGGAAAAATTCCTGCTGTGTTGCTTCCTTGCCGCCAATGAACTGGATGTCATCGACTAAAAGGATGTCCACATCTCTGAAGGTCTGGCGAAACAGGTCAAGATCCTTGGTCTGAAGACAGTAGATAAACTCATTTACGAACTGTTCGGTAGTCAGGTAAACGACTCGAAGGCCCGGTTTTTTTTCGACGGCCCTATGAGCAACCGCATGGAGCAGGTGCGTTTTTCCAAGACCGGAGCCCCCATAGATAAACAAGGGATTGTACGTCTCTCCTGGCCGCTCGGCGACGGCTTCTGCAGCCGCACAGGCAAATTGATTTGACGGCCCGATGACAAAACGGTCGAAAGTGAAATGAGGAGTCAGGGGCAGCGTTTGTATTCTTCGGGTTGATTCCTTCTGGCTTGGAATCGAGGACGGTTGCACTGAACCCAAACGAACTTGGAATTGCCGACCAAAATGGCTCCGGGCTACGGCCTCGAGGTCGCTGATGAGATGGTCCTTGATCCAGTCGAGAACGATTGGTTTGTCGGAGGTCAGAACCAGGAGATCCTTTGTTTCCTCTTGAACCTGCAGCGGGGGAACCCAGGTTTCATAATCCTCATCACCGAGCATTTGGCGGAGGTGCGGTTGAAGTGCAAGCCATTTATTCATAACCATCGGGGAGCTTACCATCAACACGATTAAGGGACACCCCCGCTGATAAAGAAAACACAAACCGAAACAAAGGTGGCCCCTTCAGCGGCGTGTAGACTTGACACCCGAGGAGTCCTGCGTTAAGGTTTGCCGCCCTATGTATTTGGAGTGTGATGTATCATGAAAAGAACATTCCAGCCGAACAACAGGCGCAGGAAGAAAAAACACGGGTTCCGGCTTCGGATGCGGACTCGCAACGGTCGCAAAATTCTCAGAGCGCGACGGAGAAAAGGACGCAAGACGATCTCGGCCTGAGCGGCCGGGGCTTGCCCAAAACACGACGCCTTCGTAAAAGGGCGGATTTCCAAAGGATTTATCGGAACGGCATTCGAGTCGTAGGCCGATTTGTTGTGCTGTTTGTGGAAACCGGTCCCTTGGCACAGAGGCGCCTGGGCATTACAGCGTCCCGAAAGATTGGGCCGGCAGTCACCAGAAATCGATGTAAACGGCGAATTCGAGAGTTGTTTCGATTGAACAGCAGGCTGTTGTTTGGTGGTGACTTTGATATGGTAGTGAATGCCCGCCGGGGTTGTGCTGATGTGGCCTGGCAGGAAATTTTGCACGATTACACTCGGTGTCTGTCCCGTCTTCATCGGATCCTTGAAGAGAAAGACCGGGGCGAACCGACCGCAACCAAGAGGTGATCAATGTCGATGGAAAAGCGAATTCTGATCGCCTTTGTGCTGTCAGCCATTATCTTTGCCATATGGTCCATAATCTTTCCTCCCCCAAAACCGGTCCGCACCAAGGTGGTTGAGACGGCGGTTACGACGGCGGCAAGCACCGTCGACGAAACAGGGGTGATGGAAGAAGGCAGCGTTGAGACGGCCGCCGTTGCCGGCACACAAAGCCTTCTTGGTGCAACGGGCGGCGGGCAGGCGTTGGTTGTTAAAATGTCCAACGATGTCATGGACATTGCGTTCAATACGCAAGGTGCGTCTATTGAGAGTTTAGTTCTCAAGAGATTTGATGATGTTGCCGGAGAACCCCTGAATCTGGTTCAGTCTGTCGAACATCCCGAAAGAACACACCCGCTTCAAATGGTCATTGATGGGTCTCCGGACACACGGGTGTACGAGGCCGTTGAGACCAATGGGCTCCTGACGTTTACCTGGGCGGACGGAGAGGGTCGGTCGATCATTAAAACAGTCTCGATTGACCAGGGATACGGGCTGAATGTTTCGGTTGAGGTACAAGGCGTCGGCCCCGAGAGCGTGATGAGTCTCGGTACCGGCATGCGTGATACCGGCCCTGTTGAAAGAGCCAACCGCTTTGCAACCTGGGGCGATGCAACGGTTGTGACGGTTGAGGACAAGGAAGATTACCGCCGAGAAAAGGTCGACGGCTCTGTTTCGGTTCAGGGAACCGGCTTGAGGTTTACGGGCTTTGAAGACACCTATTTTCTCAGCGTCTTCCGTGCCGAAGAAGGCGTGTCAAAGGTCGTAATTAACAAACTTTCTCTAACCGAGACCGACGACAAGGGAGAGGTGGTTGATCTTCCGGTTCTTCGTGTCGATATCGTCTCGTCTTCGGGCTTGTTCAAAGGAGAGCTTTTCTCCGCGCCGAAGGAATTTGACCTCTTACAGAAAGAAGGTGGGGGGCTGGAAGAGACCCTGCATTTTGGGATTTTCCATCCGATCGCAGTATTTTTTCTTAAAGTCTTGCGATGGATTTTTGGTTATGTCGGCAACTGGGGTTGGGCCATTGTGCTTCTGACGGTGGCCATTCGTATGGCGCTCTTTCCCTTGATGCACAAGTCGACGGTGTCGATGCGCCGGATGCAGAAGGTTCAGCCCAAGGTCAAGGCGATTCAGGAGAAGTACAAGAAAAACAAAACCGACCCCCAAGTCCGGCAAAAAATGAACCAGGAGACGATGGCGCTCTACAAAGAAGAGGGGGTCAACCCGGTGGGAGGGTGTCTCCCAATGTTGGTGCAAATGCCAATTCTCTTCGCACTTTACACGTTATTCGCCCACGCGATTGAGCTCCGGCATGCCCCGTTTATCTGGTGGATTACCGATCTCAGCGCGAAGGATCCGATTTACATCACACCAGTGTTAATGACGGCAACGATGTGGTTACAGCAACGCTTGGCGCCACAGGCCGGGGATCCCAACCAGATGCGCATGATGCGCATGATGCCGCTGGTCTTTGGAATTATGTTTCTTGGTTTTCCCGCCGGTTTGGTGCTGTATTGGTTGACCAATAATGTGGTTTCGATCCTTCAGCAAGAGGTTACACTTCACCTGGTAGGTGAGCGAAAACGGCCTGGCGGCGGGCGGCGGCAGGCGAAGGGGAAAAAGTAATGGAACAGACTGACCATCGTTTTCGGGGAGGAAACCTGGACGAGAGCTTAACTGCCGCATGTACCGGCCTTCGGGCCCATGTGGGTGAAATTCAGTATGAGATCCTCGAGGAGGACCGGGACGGGGTTGAGATTGAAGCGAGAGTTGACCCCGTGGCGGTCCTGGGGCTGTTTCTATCAGAAACATTCAAGGCCGGGGATCTCGATCTTCAGGTTCGGTTGTCCGATGGTCCGGAAGCGTTAGGTGGGGACCTTTGTGGGGGCGACTTTAGAGTATTGACAGCCGGGCTGGGGAAGGGCCTGGATGCGCTCCAATACCTCTGCAACCGTGTATTGAACAGGCGGCTTCAAGACCACGTACCGGTCCATCTCGATGGTGAGGGCTATAAAGAGCGGAGGGCCGTAAAGCTTCAAGATGAAGCAGAGTCGGCGGCGGATTCAGCGATGCAGCAGCGAGGCGCCGTAACACTCGGCCCATATACACCGGCTGTGCGGAGAGAGATTCACCTCGCTTTGGCTGACGACCCGGATGTTGAGACATTTTCCGATGGTGAAGGCTTTCTCAAGCGGATTGTCGTCCGTCCTCTCGGGCGGCGCTGACACGATCGTCGCTCGTGCGACGGCGGCCGGCGCTTCTGCGTTGGCTGTGATTCGTGTGAGCGGCCCGGAAACCTGCAGGTTGGCCGGGCTTCTTTCCCCAGACATCAACATGGCGTCGCCCTGGCGGGCCGGGGTGGTTCGGCTTCACGACGAGAGTGGCGTTTTTTTAGAGGAAGCAATCATTATTCCTTATCGGGCGCCGAGGAGCTATACCGGTGAGGACATGCTGGAGTTGATGGTCCACGGTTCCCGGTGGATTGTTGATGCCGTTGTTGGGACTATTATTTCCGCTGGTGCGCGGCAGGCTGCACCCGGAGAGTTCACCCGGCGGGCTGTTGCCAACGGCAAAATGGATCTGGTCCAGGCCGAAGCAGTCAACGAAGTCATTCAGGCGGAGACTGAATGGCAGGCGCGAATGGCCAGAGAACAGCTTCACGGGGTACTGTCACAGGAGTTTAGGGCTTTGAAGGACGCGCTTGTGGCCCTCTTGGCTGAGGTTGAGGGGTCGTTGGACTTCGAAGAACAGGGTGTCGTTGTTGACCAGGGGGCGCACGAAGCGGCCAGGAAGGGCTGTGTGGCCCGAATTGACACATTGTTGGTCACTGTGGGCGCAGGGGTTCGGGTGCGGGAGGGGGCTCGCGTTGTCATTGTCGGCAAGCCCAATGCTGGTAAATCGACGCTGTTTAACACGCTTCTAGCGCGGGAACGGGCTATTGTGGCGCCAACACCAGGAACAACGCGGGATGTTCTCGAGGCCGAACTCGAGATCGAAGGCCTGCCGGTGATTTTGGTGGACACGGCGGGCCTCCGGGAAGCGGAAGACCCTACCGAAGCTGAAGGTGTCAGACGGGCGCGCCGAGAAGAAGAAAGGGCAGATCTTATTGTGGCCCTTTGGGACGTTGAAGATTATAACACACTGTGTTTTCATGAGTTTAAGAATACCGGAAGGCGATTAGACATTGTCAGCAAGGCAGACCTGGCCGAACAACAAATTGAAGGGGTTTTGGCTATTTCTTGTCTAACCGGCCAGGGGGTGGATCAACTTCTAGAAGAAATCCATCTACGGGTGGCGGCGCCGGTGGCGGCTATGGAAGGCTCAGTTGCAGTCAATTTGCGCCAGGCCGAGGCCCTTCTGCGGGCCCGAAAATGCCTAGAGACACTGATTTCTGTGCCCCAAGAGGTGGCTGCGTTAGAAATTCGGTCGGCCATGCTGGCGTTGCACGAAATCCTGGGCTCGTTGGATGACAACGAGGTTCTTGACGCAGTCTTTTCGTCCTTTTGTGTGGGCAAGTGAGAACACCATGGTAAAGACCTGGGATGTGGTCGTGGTTGGTGCAGGGCACGCCGGCATTGAATCGGCGATGGCGGCGGCCCGTATGGGTGCGACGGTGTGTGTGGTGACCCTTCATAAAGAGACCATCGGCCAGATGCCGTGCAATCCGGCGGCGGGGGGTATCGGAAAGGGACACCTTGTAGCCGAACTCGATGCATTGGGAGGTATTCAAGGGTGGGCGGTTGACCGGGCGGGAATACAATTCAGGCGGCTCAACAGCTCAAGGGGTCCGGCAGTGTGGGGTCCAAGGGCCCAGTGTGACAAAGAGCGTTACAGCATTATGATGCGAAGGCTTCTAGCCCGAACTCAAGGGATTACGGTCATTGAGGGCGAAGCCAATAGGATCCTTTTTGAGCGTGGTCGAGCCACTGGTGTGGGCCTGGCGGGAGGAACGAGAGTTTGTGGTCGTTCTGTTATTTTGACAACCGGGACCTTCCTGGGCGGTGTACTTCATACCGGGGACGACCGGCGGGAAGGCGGCCGTTTTGGAGAGCGCCCCAGTGTTGGTCTTGGAGAAAATCTTCGGGAGATGGGTCTGGAGTTGCGGCGATTCAAGACGGGGACACCGCCAAGGCTTGACCGAAACAGCTTGGACTACACAAAGCTGGAAATTCAAGAGGGAGATCACAGCCCGCAACCTTTTTCATGGAGGACGCAGGCGGTGGTCAACAGGGCCGTCTGTTGGGTGGGTCGCACACCAGAGAGAGTTCGGGAGATCATAGAAGAAAATCTTGACCGATCCCCCCTCTTTGGGGGCCGGATTGACGGTGTGGGACCAAGATATTGTCCATCAATCGAAGACAAGGTCGTTCGCTTTCCCCACCACAAGGAACACACGGTCTTCCTGGAACCGGAGACACTCCACGGCCCCAGTATGTATGTTAATGGGCTTTCAACCTCCCTTCCGGCCGATGTTCAGGAAAAAGTGGTGCGAGCCGTTCCTGGTTTTGAGAAGGCTTCGTTTATTCGCTTTGGCTATGCCGTTGAGTACGATGTTGTGGCCCCAAAACAGGTTGCACACGATCTTCAGGTATCCTCGGTTCCCGGCTTGTATCTTGCAGGACAGATTATGGGAACGTCCGGGTATGAAGAGGCCGCCGCATTAGGGTTCGTCGCTGGAGTCAATGCGGTGGCGTCCCTTTGGGAAACGGAGGGACTGCGGCTGGGACGAGAGCAGGCCTACATTGGTGTTTTGGTAGACGATCTGGTGAACCGAGAACACAGGGAACCCTATCGAATGTTCACCTCTCGGGCCGAACACCGGCTCTTGATGGGGGTGGATTCAGCGAGAGAGCGCTTGATGTCCGAAGGTGTTCGCCTGGGCTTGGTTCCAATGGGAGTGTTTCACGTGGAACAGGCCCGGTGGGAAAAACGGCGCCGAGTAATAGAGGAACTTGAGGCCGGCGCCGTGGTTCCGGACCACCTCACCCAAGACCGGCTTCACAAAAGCCTTGGTTTCGAGTTGCGAACACCAACAACATGGGCTGGAATTCTCCGAAGGCAGGACGTCGATCAGGAGCATGCTGCGGCGATGGCGCCAGGTCTTGGGGAAATGTCAGCAGAGGACACGGCAATCATAATCGGGCAACTCCGGTATTCGGGATACATTGCGCGTCACGCACGTGAGCGATCGAGGGTCGAACGGCTGCGACATATTCAGATTCCCGCAGACTTTTCTTACAGGTCTATCATTGGTTTATCACGAGAGGTTTTGGAGGAGATGGAGCGACTTCGCCCCAACACATTGGCGGAAGCCGAGCGCCTCGGGGGGATGACGCCGGCTGCGATGTCATTGATTGCCGGTCGGTTAAGCACCATGGGGCGTGATTAACAACCATGGGCAGGGAATCATTCACCGAGTTACTCCAAGGCCGGGCCCCCAACGAGGCGATTGACCGCCTTGTAGCCTATGGAGAGCTTCTCGAGCACTGGGCCGGTCGCCACAACCTTGTGAAGGTGGCCAATCGTCAGGAGTTGGTTGATAGGCATATTCTCGAGTCACTGGCCCCTCTCGAGCAAATCGACACAACAGGCCGGTTGATGGATGTGGGAAGCGGGGCGGGTTTGCCGGGCATTCCGTTGTTGTGCGCGATGATTGGTTGGTCTGGACTCCTTGTTGAACCCCGATTGAAGCGTTGGGCATTCTTGGGCCTGGTTATACGGGAACTTGGATTGAACGCGGAGGTTGTTCGGGATCGGTATGCGGCTGTGGAGGAGACGGGTTTTGACATGGTGACTGCTCGAGCGGTCGGGGGGCATGAGGCACTATTGAGGTGGGCCGTGAATCATATAAAGCCAGCGGGAACCGTGGTAATTTGGGCCACTATCGACGAGGAGCAACGTCTTGGTGGGCTCTCGGGGTGGTCTATGTTAAGCTCACCACTTCCCGGCCTCGATAGGGGCCGTCTTATCTTTCTCAAGGTGTGTTCCACGTGAAACCTCGAATCGTAGCCGTCGCAAACCAGAAGGGTGGAGTGGGAAAGACAACGACGGTTGTCAATCTCGGCGCCACACTTGCTGCCTACGAGCAGCGTACGGTGATTGTTGACTTGGATCCGCAGTCCAATTGCACTTCCGGCCTGGGAGTGGAAGGGGTCGATGAAACACTGGGGACGAGTTACGGGTTGATTATCAACGGTTCAGACCCCAATGCCATGGTCAGACCGACAGGGTTCCCCCACCTTTCGATTATTCCAGCAACCCCCAACCTTGCGGGGGCCGAGGTTGAACTGGTCGGCATGGTGGGGCGTGAATTCAGGGTCAGGGATGGGTTGCGCCAGATAGAAGGTTTCCGTTTTCTCTTGATGGACTGTCCGCCGGCCCTGGGGCAGTTGACGATTAACGCACTTACGGCGGCCGATGGGCTTCTGATCCCGATTCAGTGTGAATATTTTGCTCTTGAGGGTGTTCGTGAACTCATGAAGACCATTGAACAGGTGAGGCGGTTTCTCAACCCCGGCTTAGAAATTGACGGTGTCGTTCTCACAATGTTCGACGAACGCACCAACTTGGCTCGACAGGTGGCTGACGAGGTTCGGGGTGTTTTTGGAGACCTGGTTTTCGAGACTGTGATTCCTCGGAATGTTCGGTTGGCTGAGGCTCCCTCTTTTGGGAGACCGATTCACGCCTACGATCTCCGGAGCAGGGGGGCGCAGGCATACCTTCACCTGGGCCGGGAGTACCTGAGTCGAATGGAGGCTCTCCATGGCTAAGAAGGTGTTGGGGCGCGGCCTGAAAGCATTATTGCCCGATGCGCCCCAGAGGCAGGCGGGATTTGCGCTCATTGAACTGAGTCGTTTGGTTGCTAACCCCCGACAACCACGGGCGCGATTTGAAAAAGAGAGCTTGGACGCATTGGCGTCGTCAATTGGCGAGCACGGAGTGCTCCAACCATTATTGGTCAGCGAAGATGGGCCCGGTCGCTATCTTATTCTGGCTGGTGAACGGCGGTGGCGAGCGGCCAAAATAGCCGGTCTCGAGAGAGTGCCGGTCGTGATTCGTGAAAAGGTTGACACCCAACTCGAGCTCGAACTGGCCTTGGTGGAAAACATCCAACGTCGCGACTTGACAGCACTGGAGGAGGCCCGGGCCTTTGAACAACTTCGGGTCAGTCGCGGACTCTCTCAGGCACAGATCGCCGAACGGGTCGGTATCGACCGCAGTACCGTCGCGAACTCCTTACGACTCCTGAAATTGCCAAAGCGTGTCCAGGATCTCGTCGAGGAGGGGTTGTTGTCAGGGGGCCATGGCCGGACTCTTTTGGCCTTTGCTGAAGCGAGTGAAATGGAAACCTGGGCAGAGCGGGTCGTTGCTGAGGGCTTGAGTGTGCGGGCCCTTGAGCGGGCCGCAGTCGCAGCGCGAGAGGGAAAACAGGAACCACCCCCCCGAAAGAAAATAATCAATCCGAAAGACCCAAACATTCTTAGTGCTGAAAAAAGACTTTCTCTCAAAATTGGATCGAAGGTTGAGATAAGCAAGAGTCAAAAAGGGGGGCGAATTGTGGTTTCATGTTCGAGCCATGATGAGCTTCTTCGTGTGTTTGATCTATTGATTGGAGATGAGTAATGGCACGTGGTGGCGATTGTCTCAATGGTTTTGTTGATGCGGGGTGTGTGATACGTGGCGAATTGGAGTTCAAGAGTTCTTTTCGCTTGGACGGCAGGGTGGAGGGGCATATTCAGGCCTCGGCGGAGCTCCTTGTTGGAGAAACGGGGAGCGTTGATGGTGAGATTGACGTTGCCAGGTGCGTCATTGGTGGAGAGGTTCGTGGTACCATTCGCGCGGCAGAGCAGGTAGTTTTACTTGCTTCAGCGAAGGTTTGGGCAGAGGTCCAGACCCCTGCGTTGGTGATGGAAGAAGGGGCCTTTCTCGAGGGGAAGGTCGTCATGGAAAGAAAAACCGACCTCAAGGCGGTCGATGGCGCGAAAGCGATGACATCGTGAGTGCTGAAACCGTGTATGGGTGCCCGAACCAGTCAAAGGTAAGAATGGAACACCCCTGGAGCCGTGAATGACCCCACCAAATCTATCAATAGTTCTCATAATGCTCTGTTTTTGGGTGACCTTATGGTTGGTCAACCGGTTCCTGATCCGGCCGGTCAATACCGTATTGGATCAACGCCACGACCGAATCGACGGCGCACAAAAGGAGTGGACCGCCAAGAACGAGGAGCTTCTCTCGGCGACCGCTCAAATCGAAGACGAGTTGATTGAGGCGGCACGGGCTGCTGCAAAGACCCGTGAAACCTATCGTGCCGGGGCCCAACAAGAAAAGCAACACCACTTGGATACGGCAAGGAGTGATGCCGAAGAGCGGTTGGCTCTGGCTCTCAAGCGGCTCAGTCAGGATGCCGAGAAGGCCCGGGCCGACCTCAAGGAACGGGCTGAAGGCCTCGCGAGAGATTTTGCTCAACGTCTTTTGGGGCGGGAGGTGCACCAGTGAAGTTGCTGGGGGCCTGGGTTGTCGTTTTTGTTGTCCTCTTGGGCATGGCGTATGGAGTCGATCATGGAGAGGTCAAGCTCGGTATACCGGTCTTCGTCTGGTTGGCCCTCAACCTGACGGTCTTTTTGTTTCTATTGGCCCGGTTTATCGGGCGGCCTCTCGCAGCCTTTCTCGAGGCACGGAAAGATGGAATTGCGGGTGATCTCAAACAGGCGAAAGAACGCCTAGTCGAGGCGGAGACACTCAAGGCCGAGGTTCTGGATCGCCTCAGTAAGGTTGAGGCGGAGGTTTCCGAAATCCATCAACGATCCGAAACACTTGGGCAGGAAGAGGCCGAGAGGATCGCGATTGAGGGTCAGAAAGAGGCCGAACGCCTTCTTCAAAGGGTCAGTGAGGAAATTTCCCAACGGGAGACCGAGACCCGAGAGGTACTGGCTAAGGAAACCGCCGAGTTGACAGCCGGGTTAGCACGCGATCTCCTTCAGAAGAGCATGACGGATGCCGATCGGAAACGAGTGATGGACCGAAGCGTTGAAGCACTTCGTCCTGTGGACCGGGAGGGCTGATGTCGAAATTCAGGGCGGCGCCCTATATCAAAGCGTTGTTTGAAGTTGCCGGGAATGGCGGTGCTGCCGATGCGATGACGGACTCACTTGACCGAGTGGCTCAGGCTCTCCAAGAGGTTCCGGAATTCCAACGGATCATGGTGTCACCATTGGTGCTGCCGGAAGTGAAAACCAGGATTCTGGACCAGGTGTTGGATACACTGGAAATTACCGGCCCGGTACGCCGTTTTATCTTTGTTGTTCAAAGTCATTACCGCCTTGAACACATGGATGACATCGCCGCCGGCTTCCATTCGATGGTGGATCGGTCTTTGGGGCGGGTTCACGCTCGGGTTGAGGTGGCTTCGGCCTTGGACCAGTCGGCCCAACACGCCCTGGTGGATGCTTTGGAAAAAGTCCTAGCCACCGTTGTTGTTGCCGATTTCGTCGAAACACCCGAGTTGCTGGGAGGCTTCCGGGTTCAGGTGGGTTCCAAACTCTTTGACGGGTCCCTCGCTGGACAATTGAATCAACTGGGCCGAGGGGCCCTGTGAAACAGGGGTAGAGTATGCAGATTAAAGCCGCTGAAATCGCGGATATCATCCGCCAACAGATTGAAGGACACGAAACCGCCGTTGACATGTCGGAAGTCGGCACAGTTATTTCGGTAGGTGACGGTATTGCCCGTGTCTACGGACTCGACGGCGCGATGTCAGGTGAATTGCTGGAATTTCCCAACGACGTCTACGGGTTGGCCCTCAATCTCGAGGACGACAATGTCGGGTGTGTGTTGATGGGCGAGGTGCACCTGATCAGCGAGGGTGACCAGGTCAAGAGGACAGGGCGCATCATGGACATTCCGGTTGGTCCCACCCTTGTCGGTCGTGTGGTTGATCCCCTCGGTAACCCTCTCGACGGCAAGGGCCCGATTGTCTCGACGGAGAGATACCCGATGGAGCGAATTGCTCCTGGCGTTGTTGCTCGGCAGCCGGTGACTGAGCCGATGCAGACCGGAATCAAGGCTATCGACGCGATGATTCCGATCGGACGAGGCCAACGCGAGTTGATCATTGGTGACCGGCAGACCGGGAAGACCGCCATCATCATCGACGCCATCATCAACCAGAAGGGTACCGGTAATGTCTGCATCTATGTAGCGATCGGCCAGAAGGCTTCAACTGTCGCTCAGGTGATTGCAACACTGGAAAGACATGGTGCGATGGAGCATACGATCATCGTTTCCGCGACGGCCGCCGATCCGGCGCCTGTCCAGTACCTCGCGCCGTATGCGGGGGCCGCATTGGGCGAATACTTCATGTTCAACAGCGGCCATGCGGTGGTGTTCTACGATGATCTGACCAAACATGCACAGGCCTATCGGGAGATGTCGCTTCTTCTTAGGCGTCCCCCGGGCCGTGAGGCCTATCCCGGCGACGTGTTCTACCTGCATTCCCGGTTGCTCGAGCGGGCCGCAAAACTCAACGATGAAAATGGCGGTGGAAGCCTGACGGCGCTGCCCGTGATCGAAACCCAGATGGGAGATGTTTCGGCGTACATTCCGACCAACGTCATTTCGATCACCGATGGGCAGATATACCTCGAGGGAGATCTCTTCTTTGCCGGACAAAGACCTGCGGTCAACGTTGGCCTGTCAGTCAGCCGTGTCGGAGGTAACGCCCAGATCAAGGCCATGAAATCGATTGCTGGATCTCTGAGGCTCGAACTGGCCCAGTACCGGGAGTTGGCGGCCTTTGCCCAATTTGGGTCCGACCTCGACAAGGCAACCCAACATCAACTGGCCCGCGGCGCCCGATTGATGGAAATTCTCAAACAGGGACAGTACAAGCCGCTCGATATTGGCTTGCAGTTGGTGTCAATCTTCGCCGGAACGAAGGGTCATTTGGACGGCATGAAAGTCTCGGCGATTGGGGCCCTTGAGCCCTTCCTCCATACCGTCGTAAGCGAAGAGGCTGCCCAGGCGCTGACCACGATCAAAGAGACCGGAAAATTAGAAGATGAGACCTCCGAAGCACTGACCAAGGTCATCAATGGGGCGGTTTCTCGGTTCCTGAAGGAACACCCGGAGGCAGGCCTTGCCGAACACTAGGGATATCCAGCTTCGGATCCGCTCCGTCAAAGGGACTCAGCAGATCACCAAAGCGATGAAGATGGTGGCTGCGTCCAAACTCAGGAGGGCGCAGAGTGCCGTAATTGAAGCGCGCCCATACGCGGACACATTGGCCAGGGTACTGGCGAGGGTTTCTGATCGAACGCAGTTTGTGCATCCCCTCTTGGAGCGCCGTGTTGGCACGAGAGCGTGGTTTCTCGTCGTCACCTCCGACAAGGGACTCTGTGGCGCCTTCAACGCCAATCTTCTCCGCAGTGTCGAGAAGGAGTTGAGGTCCGTCGATCGGTGGGAGTCAGTCGAAGTCATCGCCGTCGGCCGAAAAGGTGCCGAGTATTTTGCCAACCGGGACTGGGCCGTCGTCCACGAAGAACGCGAAACGATGGCCAACTTGGGACCGGAAGACGGCCCCCGGCTCGCCGAAATGTGCATGAAGGCCTTTAACTCGGGGCAAGTGGACGAGGTCTACGTGATGTACAACCGTTTTATTAATCTCATTCGTCACGAAATGACGACAGAGAGAGTTCTGCCGATCGAGCCGCCGGCTATAGAAGACGACGGGGCTGCGGTTGGTGAGGTGGACTATCTCTATGAACCGGCGGCGGAGGTCCTGTTGGAAACGCTTCTGCCCGGTTACATCGAGGTGTCGATCCAGGCGGCATTACTGGATAGTGTAGCGGCTGAACAGGCCGCCCGCATGACATCGATGGAAGCGGCCACCAAGAATGCCGATGAGATGATCGACAGCCTGACCTTGCTGTATAACCGCACACGGCAGGCCGCCATCACCAAAGAATTGATTGAGATCGTCTCCGGCGCGCAAGCGCTGGCAGAGTAGGGAGAGAGTTCATGAGTGAGAGAGTAGAAGGTCGCATTGTATCGATCATTGGGCCGGTTTTAGATGTAGAATTTCCCGAAGACCAGTTGCCCGCAATCCTCAATGCGGTCCATGTCAAGGATGACGGCCAATTGGGGGCTTTTCCTATTGATGTAACGGCCGAGGTTGCGCAACACCTTGGTGAGGGCCGAGTTCGTTGTATTGCGATGGAGGACACCGGCGGTGTCGTCCGAGGCATGATTGCGACGGACCTTGGTGCACCCATTTCCGTCCCGGTCGGTCGCCAGACCCTGGGTCGTGTGCTCAATGTTCTTGGTGAACCCGTTGACGGCAAGGGCCCGGTGGACACCGAGGCACGGTCATCAATCCACCGGGAGCCCCCCCCATTGGAAGAACAAAGCACTGAAGTCGAGATGTTCGAGACAGGTATCAAGGTCGTCGATCTTCTCGAGCCGTATTCCAGGGGCGGCAAGACCGGCCTTTTCGGTGGCGCTGGTGTCGGCAAGACGGTGTTGATCATGGAATTAATCAACAACGTAGCCATGCAGCATGGTGGTTTTTCGGTTTTTTCCGGCGTTGGGGAACGCACCCGCGAGGGCAATGACTTGTGGCTTGAGATGACCGAAGCGGGCGTCATTGACCCAGACGACTGGGAAAAATCAAAGGTTGCGTTGATTTACGGCCAGATGACCGAGCCCCCGGGCGCCCGCCTACGAGTCGGCCTCACCGGCCTCACCGTTGCCGAGCATTTCCGTGATGTTGAAGGCCAAGATGTGCTCCTCTTTATCGACAACATCTTCCGCTTCACCCAGGCTGGGTCCGAGGTGTCCGCGTTGTTGGGCAGAATGCCGTCGGCGGTTGGGTATCAGCCGAATCTGGCGACTGAGATGGGTGAACTTCAGGAACGAATCACTTCGACCAAGAAGGGCTCTATCACCTCGGTGCAGGCGATCTACGTACCCGCTGATGACCTCACGGACCCGGCGCCCGCCACGGCTTTTGCGCATCTGGATGCGACGTCGGTTCTCTCTCGCCAGATCGCGGAGTTGGGTATCTATCCCGCAGTCGACCCACTGGCTTCGAGCTCGAGGATTCTCGACCCTGCCGTCGTCGGCGAGGAGCATTACATGGTTGCTCGTGAGGTCCAGCAGATTCTCCAACGCTACAAGGACCTTCAGGACATCATTGCCATTTTGGGAATTGATGAGTTGTCCGAAGAGGATCGCCTGTCTGTTGGTCGAGCTAGAAAAATCCAACGTTTCTTGTCACAGCCCTTCCACGTTGCCGAACAGTTCACGGGTTTCAAGGGCCGGTACGTCAAGGTCGAGGATACGATCAAGGGTTTCAAGATGTTGGCCCATGGTGAACTCGATCATCTCCCCGAACAGGCATTCTTGTATGTCGGCACGATCGAAGAGGCCATTGAGAAAGCAGAGAAGATGAAGGAGGCGTGATGGCCGATCAACTGCACCTCGAAATCGTGACGCGTCACCGACGGCTGATGGATGTTGAGGTAGATGAGGTCAGGTTGCCGGGGGTGATGGGTGAGTTGGGCATTCTTGCGGGTCACACACCACTCCTGACGGCGCTGGCTATCGGTAGGGTCGCCTATACCGCCGACGGCCAAGAACATCAACTGGTCGTCAAGAATGGTTTTGCCGAGGTTCAACCAGATCGGGTGACCATTCTGGCGCGAGAGGCCCTCTTGCCGGACGAGATTGACAGAGATCACGAACTGAAAGAACGAGATGCCGCAAATGCAGTCTTGAAAACTGTTGATTTTGACGATTTTGAGGCCGTTGACGGACGTCTACGGTCGGCAGAAGCAGCGCTTGAGGTTCTCGGAAAGGCCTAGGGCCAGGTGTCGCTCGGGCGGGCTCTGTCGTTCAGGATCCTTCCCGCGGGTAAGGTCTACTGATACTCTGCCCCCAAAATGACACTGACGATGATCGCCCCAACGGCCAAGGGGGCCACAAAACGAAGGAGAAAGTGCCAGACGCCGAAGGTCTTCATCCGTCCATGGCCCTTTTCAAGCTCCTGTAGGTTTTCGTCTTTAGTCAGAACCCAACCAACGAAAAGTGCAATCAAAAACCCGCCAACCGGCAAAAACCAGTTGCTTGCGAGGTAGTCGAGGGTCCCAAAGACGCCGGCCGTGGAAGGTCGACCGATGAGATTGATCTCAGAAAGCCCTTGAACGCCTCCCAGACTGAGAGCATTGAGGATGCCGAAGAGTGCGATGGATCCGCCCATAATCAAGGTGGCTCTGCGCCGGGCCCAACCAAACTCATCGATTGCATAACTCGCGACGACTTCAAGCAGACTGATGGTACTGGTCAAAGCGGCGAAGGCCACCAGGACGTAAAAAAGGGCGCTGATCACCGCCCCCCCGGGGAGTTTAAAAAAGACCACCGGCAGGGTCGTAAATAGAATCGTTGAGGATTTGGTAATTTCAAAATCGAAACTGAAAATAATGGAGAACATGATGATGCAGGCCATCACCGCGATGACGGTATCGAGGACACAGACCGTAATAGCTGCACGTGGAATCGATGTTTTCTTCCTCATATAGCTGCCATAGGTCAGCATCGCGCCCATGCCAAGACTGAGGGTGAAAAAGCTATGCCCCAGCGCCTCCAAAACCCCCCCGGGGGTCAACTCTGAGAAATTCGGCCGGAAGATGAAGGTCAGCGCCTGATTGAAGCCCGGGGTCCATACAACATAGAAAACCAAGGCCAGGAGGATCGTAAACAAGATCGGCATCAGGACCTTGGCGGCGCGCTCAATTCCTTTGCCGACGCCGAAGTAGACAACACCGACCGTCGCACCCATAAATAACAGGTGGAACAAGGTCTGTTGCCATGGGTTTGAGAGGAAGATGCTGAAAAAGGTCTCGAGGGCGGCAGGATCATGGGCCAGAGGGGCCAGTTTTCCCGAGAGCGACAGTACGATATAGCGCAGGGTCCAACCTGCAACCACACTGTAGTAGGAAAGAATGACAAAACCGGTTACAACGCCGAGAATGCCGACTCCAGTCCAGGCAACGCCTCCGGGTCGGTCGCGCCCCAGTAGGCGAAAGGCCCCAACGGGACCCCGTTGGGTCTTTCGGCCCAGGAGCACCTCGGCGATCATGATGGGCGCTCCGACCAATACGATGGCTCCCAGATAGACCAGAACGAAGGCGCCCCCACCATTTTCGAAGGTGATATAGGGAAACTTCCACAGGTTGCCGAGTCCGACGGCACTCCCTGCGGCGGCCAGGACAAATCCCAGGCGGCTACCCCATTGAGCACGCGCATTATGTTGCCGGTGATTTTCCATTGTCTCCTCGCGTCGAGAACACTAACCGCCACGAAGCGAGAGTGTCAAGCCGGAAAAAAGGGGCCCGATTGCGTTTTGACTTGGCCTGGTCTAGACTATGCGCCCTGTCGGGGCGTAGCTCAGTCTGGTAGAGCGCACGGTTCGGGACCGTGAGGCCGGAGGTTCAAGTCCTCTCGCCCCGACCATTTGCAAATTGTGGCCATATGGCTTTTGAACGCCTCGTCCTGTAAAGGGTGCCAATAGCCAAAAGAACACAAAATGTATTGGGGAAAGAAGCCCCGAAAATCACGGCCTGAATACCGGGGCGCTAAACCGCCGACATGTCAATTCTTCACCCATAGCAATTGGTGGGGAGGTGGCAAGGGGCGCCATTGGATTGCCGGGAATCTATAAGCCGCATCCCCAGGAATTGCTCCAGCGATGACGCTTGAACCAATGTTCTCTCTCTCTTGATTTATGCCTTATTTCCGCCTATCCTCATCACAGGGGGTTTCCGAAATGACGTTTCTTACCACTCGGCAGCGTGATGTCTTGGAGTTCATAGAGAGGCAAATTGTTGCTCATGGAGTAGCGCCCACACTTCAGGAAATCTCCACCCACTTTGGCTTTCTAAGTACGGCCTCGGCCCAGAAGCACGTTAATCTATTGGTAAGAAAAAGGTTTCTGGATCGAGATAAACACCAAAAACGCGGTCTGACGGTTGTTGAAGAACGGGCAGGGCAGGCTTTGACTCCACTGCCGTTGGTGGGCACTGTTGCCGCCGGGTCTCCTATCGAAAACTTTGGAGAGGCCGAGGAGACCACTGTTCCGCCGGACATGGTTGGACAGGGGGAGCACTTCGTGCTCCAGGTCCGGGGCCTTTCGATGATTGATGACGGTATCCACGACGGGGACCACATCGTTGTCAAGCGCGTGGTCGAGGCCAGGCCGGGAGACACGGTGGTGGCACTGGTTGATGGCGAAGCGACATTGAAGCGTTTCTTTCCGGAGGCGGATGGCAAGATCCGGCTTCAGGGGGCCAATCCAACCCTCGCGCCGATTGTAATACCGGCTTCGAGTGTCGTAATCCAGGGGATTCTGGTCGGACTCTTGAGGAAATATTAGGGATCCGGACGGGAGCCCAACACCTTGACGGCAGGTGGGTTCCACGATAGCGTTTCATTATGAGTGATTTGGAAGCACTGACGATCATCCTAACGTCTGTTGGTACTGAGCAGCAAGCGGTTGAAATCTCAGAGGAATTGATTGACCGGCGTTTGGCCACATGTGTCAACATCATTCCGTGTCTCCGCTCGATATACCGGTGGAAGGGAAAGGTCTGTGAAGACACTGAGTATCTTTTGCTGGTTAAAGCACCGAGGCGAAACTTCGACGGAGTCTCCGAAGCTATACGGGCCTTCCATTCCTACGAACTCCCGGAAATTCTCGCAGTTCCTGTCGAAAAGGCAGAAGAGGCCTTTCACCGATGGGTGCTGCAGATGGTTGAGCCCGTAGATGGTGCGAACTCCTAAAAAACCCGATATGGAAGCGGGGGGTGCCTCATGTGGGCAACCCTGAGCCTTGAAAGTCGTTTTGAGAGCATCGAAATCGCCGAACGGGCCTTGGCTGATCTCTTTGTTGAGGTTGGGTTGGGGGGTGACGAAGAGTACTGGATCCTGACGGCAGTTCGAGAAGCGATCGCTAACGCCATACGTCACGGACATCATGGGCGGCCTGACGAGTCCGTCAGGGTGGATTACCGTGTTGAGGCAGGTAGTGTGTCCATTACGGTTGTTGATCAGGGAGAGGGGTTCGACCCGGCAGTGATTCCGGACCCCAGAGATGCGGAAAACCTCCTCAAACCATGTGGGCGAGGAATCTTCTATATGAGGCGGTTCATGGACGAGGTGATCTTTCGCCACGGGGCAGGGGGAGGTACCATGGTGTGCATGAGCCGCAAACTGACACAAAGACCAATCAAGGAGTAAAGACGATGAAACAACAGATTCGTGACGCTGATGATGTGCGTATTATTTCCCTTTCCGGCAAGATTACTATCGGCGCAGGTGACGTGATGTTGCGTGAGTTGATCAACGAAAGTTTGGAGTCCGGTCACACCAAGCTCCTGCTGGATCTTGGCAACATTACGACTATCGACTCTTCCGGAATTGGAGAAATGGTGGCGTCCTATACCTCGGCCAAGAACCGTGGGGCAGAGTTGAAGTTGGTCAACCTTTCCAAAAAGATCAACGACATCCTGCAGGTCACACAGTTGATTACGGTCTTCGATGTTTTTGATAACGAGGCTGAGGCAGTCCAGAGCTTCGGCTAGCTGCAGGGCAGAGACCTGAGGTTCAAGGGTTTTCAGACCACGCTGATGACCTATGCGTTGCCGGGTCCCAGCCCATGGTCTTGGCAAAACGCCCGAATCTTCCGCTCCATGGTCGTGACGGTTGAACTGTAGGCGTCTTCATCCTCGCCGTAGGGGTCGCGGATCGACCAGGCGATTCTCTCGGCAGTTATTCGGCACGGCAGGGCGGCCAGACCCGGTTGGCCCATTAAGCTGATCACGACATCGATCGAGTCGAGATCAATGTCCTCAAGGCCCTTGGATGACAAAGCCGTCACTGGGTAGCCGTGTGAGCGCAGGGTTTCCAAAGAAAGATCGGCCACACGCCCCGTGGGGTGAAGTCCTGCCGAAACGGCGTTGACGGTTGTTCCGCCGATCGTATTGAGGATCGATTCTGCCATCGGTGAGCGGCAGGTGTTGGCGTAGCAGACGAAAAGGACGTTGAGTGGGGTCATCACCCCATTATATGCATGCAAGACCCGGCGGAGCCGGAAACAATAAAGCACTGACCGGTCCGCCGGGCAGCTCTCAGCAAGCAAGTGCTCTCGACAAGTTCAATTTTTCCCACGATGTGATGTGGCCCCGTCAAACAACGATCCCAAAGGCAGAGCCGGCCCCGGCTGAGAACCAAAATACCCATGGGCAAGGGCCTCATTGACCGACGTGGCGGTCAAGTGTAGCCTTGGCATTGGAGTTTTGTTGTGGTTCTGACCGGTTATAACACCGACATTAATTTTGAAGGAACGACGTACCATGTCCAAACAGAGGACAAGGGACGAGCGAATCCGAATATTGAGTCGTTGGTCTATGCCAGGGGTGAGATTCTTTATTCGAAGAAAACAGCATATGACGATCTGGTCCTCCAGGATGCCGATGACAAAGAGGTTGCCAACCTAATGGATCGCCAACATCGAACCCTGGTAGAGGCCATCCGCAGAGGGAAGCTTGGGCAACTGACCGGAGGGGCCTCGCGAGAGAGAACGGTGGCCGGCAACGCTCCGCAACCCCCCACCCAAGAACCTTCATTGGACGAGGTCATCCTGGATTACCTCAAGGCCCAACAGGGGAAGGCGCACCTGATCTTGAGTTCGTCAGGGGAGAGGGACTTTGTCTACGGATCTGAGACCGAGATCCGGATTGTCGCCGTGGACTCCCAGGAAAACGCACCGCAAGCAGGAGTCAAGGTCACCGTTTTGTTCAAGTCGACTGCCGAACCCCGACGGCTCCAACTGGCCGAGGGGGAAACTGACGCCAACGGCGTGTTCCTGGCTCAATCGACCCTTCCGGATTTTAATGGTGGGACCTCTGCAGTCGTCGTCACCGCTGAAGGTAATCTCGGACAGTCGGAGATCAAGCATTTGGTTCACCGGTAGAGGCGGGGTCGGGCCCGGAGGATTCTGAAGGGTTGCGGTCCGCAGGTTGTTCCAGAGTCCAGCATGACAGTGACCGAAACCCTTCAGAATCCTAAGTGCTGCGCTGCGCGCACGGCGAGGGATTTTTTTAAAAAGGGGACCGTGGCGATGTTTTGGTGTTTTTGTACACCCCTTTTGCGCGAAGCGCCCTCGCAATGAGTGTGTGGCGGATTGGCCTACCCGCCGGCCTTGGGCAAAGAGTGGCCAAAACAGGCCAATACGGCGCGCGCTCATTGCGTCCCTTGTCAGTCACTGTGTTCTCCTGTACAGTATCGCCGGTTGTGGGCCGTTAGCTCAATTGGCAGAGCAAGTGACTCTTAATCACTAGGTTGGAGGTTCGATTCCTCCACGGCTCACCATGATCCCCATCGTTGCGAAAGTGGCGGAACTGGTAGACGCGCGAGATTTAGGATCTCGTGGGGTACCCCCGTGGGGGTTCGAGTCCCCCCTTTCGCACCATCTCGGAGAACACATGCCGCACCAAATCACCAAACACCCCGATTACACAGTTGAAATCACGGCAGACTTGGACAAGGCCGCCGTCGATAAAGAGCGCGATGTTATCGCCAAAAAACTGAGATCCCAGGCCCATGTGCCAGGGTTCCGCCCGGGCAAGGCCCCCTTGTCGACGGTTCGAGCCAGGTATGGCGAAGAGATTCGTGAAGAACTCACTGAACACCTCGCCGGCTTGTTGTGGCGGCAGATCCTCGATGAGGAGGATGAGTTTCAACCACTGATCCAACCCAGTTTCGAGGAGATGGGGTTCGGTGATGATGGTGGCTTTTCCTTCAAGGCCCGGTTGGAGGTCAGACCCAGTTTCGATCTGCCTAGCCTGGATGGAATCGAATTGCCTGATCACTCGATTGAGGTCACGGAAGCTGAGATCCAAGGCGAGTTGGAAGGCGTGGCCGAAGAAAACGCTTCTTGGGAGCCTGCGGCCGAGGACGCTCAAGTGGTTGATGGCGTGATGGTCGAGGCCGATTTGACGGCAGCGGTTGAGGGTTCGGATGAAGAGCCGACGACCGAGGAGAACGCCCGCATTATCGTAGGGGCAGACGGAATGCCTCCTGAAATCAGCGAGGCGCTCCAGGGCGCCCGGGTCGGGGACGAACGTGTCGCGACCAGGAGTCCGAGTGAAGATCCAGCCGAAGGGGACACGGCCGAGGAGGCTGCCCGATCGGTAACTTACACAATGACGGTCAAGGCCATCAAGAACAAGAGTCTCCCCGAGATCGACGATGGTCTGGCCCAGGGGTTGGGGTTTGACGACCTGGATCAGCTAAAAGAGAGAATTGTTGAGGTTCTCGGGGGCCGAAAGGCATCCGAGCGGAGAGACGGGTGGCGGCGCCACATCCTGGATCATCTCGAGGAGGGCGTGGATCTCGAAAACCTACCGCCGACCCTGGTCAAAGACGCCGTGTCCGGCGATATTCAACGGTTTGTCTATCACCTGGCCATGCAAGGACAGGCACCGGACGATCAAATGGACTACCAGGCTCTTCGGGCGCGCTTCGAACCCGAGGCACGCCTCCGGGCTTTGGATACGCTGATTTTGGAGCAACTCGGGGATGAGTGGCAGATAGAAGTTCCCGAGAATGATGTCGACGCCTACATTGCCGGCGAGGCACAGCAAAAGGGCATTCCCCCAGCTGAACACAAGGCCAACTTGATCAAAGAAGACCGATTGGACAGCCTGCGTCATGCCTCTCTGATGGCGGCAATTGTCAGTGAGTTACTGAGACGCGCCGGCGCCGAGGAGGACTGATGAGTTTCACAATTCCCTACGTAGTTGAGCAAACCAGCCGTGGGGAGCGGTCGTACGATATTTTTTCGCGCCTCCTCAAAGACAACGTCATCTTTTTGGGGTCGGCAGTCGATGATCAGGTCGCATCACTGGTGATCGCCCAACTGCTTTTTTTGGAAGCAGAGAACCCTGAAAAAGACATCAATATTTATATCAACTCCCCAGGAGGTTCGATTACCGCCGGGTTGGCAATTTATGACACCATGCAGTACGTCAAACCTCAGGTGGTAACGATCGGCCTGGGTCAGGCAGCATCGATGGGGGCGATTCTCTTGGCAGGAGGGGCTAAGGGGAAACGTTTTGCACTTCCCCACTGCCGTGTTCTCCTCCACCAACCCCTAATGTCCGGTCTTCAGGGGCAGGCGACCGATATTGATATCCACGCCAAGGACCTGATGCGGTTACGGACTCGGTTGAATACAATTTTGGCGAGGCACACCGGCCAATCGGTCGAGAAGATCCACGAAGACACGGAGAGGGATTTCTTCTTGGAAGCGGAGGCGGCTGTGGAGTACGGTGTCATCGATGAAATCATCACCTCCAGGGAATGATGTGGCGATAATGTGGTATAGAATGAACCACGGAGGATCCCATGTCCCAGCGTGAAGGAGAGGTCCTGCGGTGCAGCTTCTGCGGCAAGAGCCAGCACGAAGTCAAAAAGCTGATCGCTGGACCGACTGTGTATATCTGCAACGAATGTGTGGAGGTCTGCCTCGACATCATTGCTGAGGATCGGGTTCACGAGGCCAAGGTCCACCATCAAGAGCTTCCCAAGCCTCAGATCATCAAGAAACATCTGGACGATTTTGTCATCGGGCAAGAAAGTGCCAAGAAGAAGCTTTCGGTCGCCGTCTACAACCACTACAAGAGGATCGAGTACAAGCAGGCCAAGAACCGGAATGGCGTCGAGTTGGCAAAGTCCAACATCCTTCTCATTGGTCCGACCGGTACCGGAAAGACCCTTTTGGCCCAGACCCTGGCCCGCCAACTTGAAGTTCCGTTCACCATTGTCGATGCCACAACCCTGACCGAAGCCGGCTATGTTGGTGAGGATGTCGAAAATATTCTTCTCCGGCTGATGCAGGCGGCAGACGGTGATCGGGAGGCCGCTGAGCGCGGCATTGTCTACGTCGACGAGATCGACAAAGTGGCTCGCAAGGCGGATAATCCATCAATCACCCGGGACGTATCGGGTGAGGGTGTGCAGCAGGCCCTGCTGAAGATTCTCGAGGGCACCGTGGCCAACGTGCCGCCTCAGGGCGGTCGAAAACACCCACACCAGGAATTCATTCAAATAGACACCACCAATATTCTGTTCATCTGTGGTGGTGCTTTTGTGGGCCTCGAAGATATCGTCGCCGGCCGGCTCAACCAGAAACGAATGGGCTTTGGGGTCGATCTCGGTGGCAACGAGCACCGTTCGTCGGAGCTTCTGGAAAAAGTCCACCCCGAGGACCTGATCAAGTACGGGATGATCCCCGAGTTTGTTGGTAGGATTCCGGTGGTATCCACCCTGCACGAGTTGGATCATGAAAGCCTGGTTCGAATTTTGACGGAGCCCAAGAACAACCTCGTGCGGCAGTATGAAACAATGCTGTCTTTTGAAGACGTTGATTTGTCGTTCACTGACGACGCACTGGCCTCAGTGGCGACGGAAGCACTGGAGCGAAAAGTTGGTGCCCGGGGATTGAGGATCATTCTCGAGGAATTGATGCTGGACATCATGTACCAGGTGCCATCCATGCCGGAGACTGATGAGCTTGTCATTTCCCGAGATGTCGTAGAACATCGTATCCAGCCCTTGACGGGAGTTCGCAAGAAAGTGAGTTAGTCGTTATCGTCATTGTCTGACCGTGTTCGCGGTTGGGCCCAAACGACCCAATCCCGGGTTCGCCGGGAGTACCCAAGAACGAGAGAGTTTTGATGAGTTTGGACGAGTTACTGACCCTCCCTGTCGTCCCCCTGCGGGACATGGTGGTTTTTCCCCATATGATGGCGCCTTTCGTCGTTGGACGAAAGCCGTCGGTTATCGCTCTGGAAAATGCGTTGCAGCGGGAAGACTCCATGATTTTCCTGGTGACTCAGAAGGACCCCAAGGTGGACAATCCGGGACCGGACGATGTTTTCACTCTAGGAGTTACCGCCAGAGTGGTTCAACATCTGCAGTTGGCATCAGGCAATATCAAGGTGATGGTTGAGGGATTGGCTCGTGCTGAGATCGTTGATCTTTCTTCTGATGAGGGAACCCTGGAAGCCACGGTTCGTACTCGGATGGTTGACGTAGCGGCAACACCGGCAATTGAGAAGTACATGGCCGACTTGACCGAGGTTTTCAAGGAGTACGCCAAGCTTTCCCACCACCTTTCGGTCGAGGGCGTGGTGGCCTCTCTTCAAGACCAAGAGGTCGATCAGTTTGCCGACATCCTATCGGCACATTTGTCCCAACCGACCGCCGAGAAACAGAAATTGCTGGAAATGATGGAGCCGATGGAACGCCTTCAGCGGATCAATGATCTGCTTGATATGGAAATCGACAAGCTCCAGATTGACCGTCAGATTTCTTCCAGGGTCAAAAAACAGATGGAGAAGGCCCAGCGCGAATACTACCTCTCAGAGAAGATTAAGGCGATCAACGAAGAACTGGGCCGGAATGACAATACCGAAGAGTTGGCCCAGTTAAAAAAGACGGTCGAAGAGTCGTCGATGACCGATGAGGCCAAGGAGAAGGCTCTGATAGAGATTCGCCGACTCGAGGGCATGCCTCCGGTTTCGGCGGAGGCCGGCGTGTGCCGAAACTATGTTGACTGGCTCTTGGCCGTTCCGTGGGAAAAGGCCTCCCGTGAGATTCGCAACATCGTTCGAGCCGAAAAGGTGCTCAATGAAGACCATTACGGCCTGGACAAGGTCAAGGATAGGATCCTCGAGTTCCTGGCTGTTCGACAATTGGTTCAAAAGACCGGCGGTACCATCTTGTGTTTCGTTGGGCCGCCTGGAGTGGGAAAGACCTCACTGGCACGATCAATAGCGCGGGCTACCGGGCGCGAGTTCGTCCGACTCTCCCTGGGCGGCGTCAGGGATGAGGCCGAGGTCCGCGGTCACCGGCGAACCTACATCGGTGCGTTCCCTGGACAGATCATCCAGATGATGCGGAAGGCTGGGACCATCAACCCGGTACTTCTGTTGGACGAAGTCGACAAGATGGCTGCCGATTTCAGAGGTGACCCAGCCGGCGCTTTGCTGGAGGTGCTCGACCCGGAGCAGAATCACACGTTCCAGGATCATTATCTCGACGTGGAATACGATCTATCGAAGGTGCTTTTTGTCTGTACCGCCAACGTCATGCACACAGTTCCGCCGGCACTTCAGGACCGTATGGAGGTCATCAAGCTGTCCGGCTACACCTCCCATGAAAAACTGGCGATTGCTCGTCAATTTCTGGTGCCCCGACAAGTTGAGAAGCACGGATTGGGCAGGTGGAAGGTCTCCTTCGATGACACAAGCCTGTTGTTGTTGATCGAGCGTTATACACGCGAGGCCGGAGTGAGGAATCTTGAGCGAGAGATCGCCTCCGTGTGTCGTAAACTTGCCCGCAGAATCCTCCGTGAGAAGCGAGCAAAATCAAACATCGTGACAGTCAATACAGACCTGATCGCGGAACTCCTGGGCAAGCCGCGGTATCGGACCCTCAAGCGTGAAGAAAAGCCTGAAATCGGAGCGGCATCCGGCCTGGCCTGGACTCAGGTCGGCGGTGAGTTGCTGATGACCGAAGTTCTCCTGATGCGAGGCAAGGGGCAGTTGACCCTGACCGGTCAATTGGGAGAGGTCATGCAGGAAAGTGCGCGCGCCGCGCTGTCCTACGTCCGGTCTCGGGCTGAAGAGCTTCAGATTGACCCCGAAGTATTCGAGAAAACCGATATTCACCTGCACGTTCCCGAGGGAGCAATTCCGAAGGACGGGCCCTCGGCCGGCATTACTCTGTGTGCTGCTCTGGTTTCGGCTCTGACTCGGACGCCGGTTCGAGTCGATGTGGCGATGTCCGGTGAGATCACTCTTAGGGGTCAAGTTCTTCCGGTTGGGGGGCTCAAGGAAAAGATCTTGGCAGCCTACAGGGCCGGCATCTTTGAGATTGTTCTCCCCGAGGAAAACGAAAAAGACCTGGAGGAAATCCCGGACGATGTCCGAGAGGAAATGAGCTTCCATCTGGTCAGTCACATGGATCAGGTGCTCAAACAGGTTCTCGTAGGAGGATTTAAAGAGTACGGTGCGCCGAACGCCGGCGCCGAAAATGACGGATTGGGATCGTCACCGGTGGCCCACTGAATGGAAATGCAATCGGTCACCTTCAAGGGCTCTTTTCTCAAGGCGTCGACACGCCCGAAGGAGTGGTTCCCACACATCGCTATTGCCGGTCGTTCCAATGTCGGGAAGTCCAGCCTGTTGAACTGGCTGTTCAGACAGAATATGGCCAAGGTAGCCAAGGCGCCAGGAAAGACACGGACACTGAATTTCTTTCTGGTCAACCGTAACTTCTACATGGTTGATCTTCCGGGATACGGATACGCCAAGGTGGCGCGACACCTGAGGGACCAATGGGGACGGGAACTGGGGGCCTACCTCAGTACAGAGGAGCGCCTGGCCGGTGTCGTCGCCTTGATCGACGTTCGCCACGGTGCGAGCGTGTTGGATTTGGAACTTCAGTCATTTTTGACTGCAGCGGATCTCAATCGCCTGGTTATCCTGACCAAGGGTGACAAGGTCGGACGCAGCAAACGACGACAGATGCAGGACTCAATTCAGAAACAATTGGAACTCCCGGTGCGTCCATTGGTGACCAGTGTCACCTCGGGTGAAGGCCGGCGGGAAGTCCTGAACGCAATCGAAAGTATGGCGGGTCTTTGGAAAGACCGACAACAGGAGATGGACCATGGCACGGAAGAAAAAGAACGCACAAGATGAAACCCTCGTGATTCCTCTTGATCTCGATGACGAGATTGAGAAATACGAGCAGCAGGCTGCGGACGCAGCCCAAGAGGGCCGGGTTGACTTGAAACAGCTCAAAGATATGACTATCAATGAGCTGTCGAGCGCCGCGAGGGCCGTTGCGGTTGAGAGCCCCGCCGGCATGCGGCGGCAAGACCTGATCTTCGGGATCCTTCAGAGGCAAACGGAACGCGAAGGGTTGATCTTTGGCGAGGGCGTTTTGGAGGTCCTTCCGGAGGGCTTCGGTTTCTTGAGGGCGCCGGAATACAATTATTTGCCGGGACCTGATGACATCTATGTCTCACCCTCACAGATCCGACGTTTCAACCTCAATACAGGTGACACGGTCTCCGGGCAAATTCGGCCCCCGAAGGAGGGCGAACGGTATTTTGCGCTGATCAAGGTTGAGGCGATCAATTTCGAGCCGCCGGAAGCGGCGATCGAGAAAGTGATGTTCGACAACTTGACGCCGCTCTATCCTGAAGAACGGATCAAGCTCGAGGTCATGGACAATATGACCTCGAGGGTCATGGATCTGGCCACACCCCTGGGCAAGGGGCAGCGCGGTCTCCTCGTGGCGCCGCCAAGAACCGGCAAGACCATGATGTTGCAGGCTATTGCCAACTCCATCACGACCAACCATCCCGAGGTCACTCTGATCGTACTGTTGATCGACGAGAGACCTGAAGAAGTGACCGACATGCAGCGCTCGGTCAAGGGCGAAGTCATTTCCTCAACCTTTGACGAGCCGGCGGTCCGCCACGTCCAGGTGGCCGAGATGGTCATCGAGAAGGCAAAAAGATTGGTCGAGCACAAGCACGACGTTGTCATTCTGCTGGACTCGATCACACGCTTGGCCAGGGCCTACAACACCGTGGTACCGCCGTCGGGCAAGGTCCTGTCCGGCGGGGTGGATTCCAATGCCCTCCAGAAGCCTAAACGCTTCTTTGGAGCGGCCCGCAACATCGAAGAGGGCGGTAGTCTGACAATTGTCGGAACGGCCCTGGTCGATACCGGGAGCCGAATGGATGACGTGATCTTCGAGGAATTCAAGGGAACAGGCAACATGGAGGTCCACCTCGACCGGAAGTTGGTCGAACGGCGTGTCTTCCCGTCGATTGACATCCACAAGTCCGGAACCCGAAAAGAAGAGTTGCTGATCGACGAGTGGGAACTGCGGCGGATTTGGGTCCTGCGCAAGGTCCTGGCTTCTCTGTCTCCGGTGGAGGCGATGGAGTTATTGCTCGAGCGCCTTTCCAAGGCGGATACAAATAGAGATTTCCTCGAAGGCATGTCTCAGGGTTAAGTTCTGAGGGATTAGGGATTAGGAGCAAGATGCATGGCGTGATGCCGGCGGGTGAGATTCTCGACGCGGTAATCGATGGTCGGCGGTTGCAACCGGAAGAAATTTCGGCGTTGTTCGAAGGTGGCGATCTGTTGGAACTCGGCCAGGCGGCCGGGGCCGTTCGTAGGCGGAAAACCGATGGCGCCGAGGCGACCTACATCATCGATCGCAACATCAACTACACCAACGTCTGCATCTATCGATGCCGATTCTGCGCATTCTATCGACCGGTTGGGCACGACGAGGCGTATGTGCTGTCCGCTGATAAGATCGCCGAAAAGGTTGCCGAAACCGTCGCGGCCGGAGGCACCGGAATTCTGCTCCAAGGGGGTGTTCATCCGGACATTGGTCTCGAAGACTACGAGACCATGCTGCGCTCTCTCAAGCGCAAATTTCCACAGATTCACCTTCATGCCTTCTCCGTTCCAGAAATTTGGTACATCGCCAAGGTTGAACGGCGTCCGGTTCGTGAGGTCATCCAGCGAATGATCGATGCCGGGCTGGACTCCATTCCCGGTGGCGGCGCCGAGATCTTAGAAGATGAGACGCGCAAGCGCATTCTCTCCCGTGCCAAGGCGCCGACTGAGGTGTGGCTCGACGTGCACAGGGAGGCGCATGATCTGGGTCTGCGCACGACGGGCACCATGATGTTCGGAGTCGGCGAACCCATCAGCGCCCGGGTGAAGCACCTGATGGGCATTCGAGACCTCCAGGACCAGACCGGTGGCTTTACGGCCTTCATTCCCTGGACTTTTCAGGACTTTCAGACCGACCTCGAGGGAGAAGTCAAAACCTCCGGGGGCTTCGACTACCTGAAAACCCTGGCCATTTCCCGCCTGGCCCTGGACAATGTCGAACATGTGCAGGGCTCGTGGGTCACTCAGGGACCCAAAGTGGGTGAGGTTTCACTCGTGTTCGGAGCGGATGATCTGGGATCAATCATGCTCGAGGAGAACGTCGTCGCCGCAGCGGGCGCCCAGTATCGGATGACCCAGGGCGACATGGAACGCATCATCTCGGATGCAGGCTTCAGGCCACGACAGCGGCGGACGTTGTATGAGGCGCTGTAGGGGCACGGCGTGCCGTGCCCGCAGTTCAGCAACCCGGGACCAACCCGAAAAGCCCGGGCACGGCACGCCGAGCCCCTACCCAG